>NZ_JACGVR010000037.1:0-42622 GCF_014077325.1 Colwellia sp. BRX8-5 | reverse complement strand
TACAAGCAAGTAATGCCCCTTCATCGAGCAGGGCTTGTGATTTAAAGCGTCCTTCCCAAAAGTGCCCCGTGCATTTATCTTCTTTATTGGCTTGTCGAGCAATAGGCTCGTTTAATGCCCGCATAAACCAACTGATATCGATTAAGCGCTGTTTATAGACCTGTGCTGTTTCTTCAACCATTTCCATTTCGAATGTAGTTAATGATTGCTCTTGCTGATATTGACGGGTTAATAGGGTGCCTTTGAACAACTTATGCCAACGGGACAGTACCTCGAGCGTCGTCCAGTTGTTAGCTTTTTCACTATCAACATGAAGGACTAAATGTAAGTGATTATTCATGACAGCGTGAGCACAAATATCAATAGCAAACACCTGAGATAATGTAAAAATGCGCTGTTCAATCCAATGACGCCTGTGCTCATAACTGACACCGGTTTCTTTATCAACACCACATAAAAAAGCTTTGCGAACGGTTTGACTGCAAATATGATAATACGGCGTATCAGATAAACTAATTTGTTGTGAACGAGGCTTAGGCATAACAATCACCACACTTATAAGAGGTGAATTAAGTGTAGTTTATTGTTGAAAAAATAAACAAGTTATTATGGGTGGCTTGATTGCGGTAATCAATACCACATAAAAAGGCTTTTCGAACGGTTTGACTGCAAATATGATAATACGGCGTATCAGATAAACTAATTTGTTGTGAACGAGGCTTGGGCATAACAATCACCACACTTATAAGAGGGTAAATTAAGTGTAGTTTATTGTTGAAAAAACAAACAAGTTATTATGGGTGGCTTGATTGCGGTATTAAAACATATTTTAGATTACATGGTCATAAACGTGTAATTACTATTAATGTTAAATCTATGATTTTTACTGAGTTGGGTGATTCTTTAAAAGTCATCGATCTTAAATTTTCAGAGATTACCGAAGTGTACTTTACCGAAGGTAGGCAAGGGATACCTAGCAATTTGATTATCAAGTATGGTTACGATGGTCACGCCTACATTGCTAAAGATTATTTAAAACATCAATATTTTTAAGCTATTAGTTCAGCTTTTAAAAAAATCCTAAAAATAAATGAGATAAGTGTAAAATAAAATATAGCCAGCTGCTTAAACGGACACAAGCAGCTGGCTATGCTCGTACTTCGGTATTATAGCCAGCCATTTTTAGCCGCTTAGCAAAGCGTTATATGCAGGTTTAAGCCTAAGTAATATGACGAAGTCTATGTTTATTACCTGATGTTTATCGTATTGATAATTAATTTTTTATTGTTTTACTTGGTTGTTCTCGGCATGAGGCTCGCGGGGAAACTAGTCGGATGAATGAGTTGAAAAAAACCTTCATTCAGAGTAGCTAAAATGGAATTGTTTTTACAATACATAATATTATTTAATAAAGGAACTATCATTGAAATATAAAACTAAAACCACCGATTTTATCTTTTCTTCGCTTATTTCACTCACTCTATTAATATTTACAAGTGCAGTTTATGCGAGCAGTGAATCCATTGAGATCATTGAGAATAATTTAAAAAGTAATATAAAGATTAACGGCAAAACCGACTCGAGTGATTCAATCGTAAATCTTATGAAGCAGTTAAATGTACCAGGCCTTAGTATTGCGGTAATTCATAAAGGAAAAATTGATTGGTCAAAAGGTTACGGTATTGCTAATGGCACAAGGAAAGTAGACTCTAATACTTTATTTCAAGCGGGTTCAATTAGTAAACCCGTTGCAGCCCTTGCTGCGCTAAAATTGGTTAAACAAGGAGAGTTAGATCTTGATGTTGATGTTAATCAATATCTAAAAGGCTGGAAGGTTAAGGGAGACTTATTAACTAAAGAAAATCCTGTTACTTTACGTCACCTTCTTACCCACACTGGCGGTATTAGTGTTCACGGCTTTCCCGGATATGCAACAGGTAGTGAAATACCAAGTACAACTGATGTGCTAAGTGGTAAAGGAAATACCGATAAAGTTGAGGTCAATGAAGCGCCGGGAAGTAAATGGCGGTATTCAGGTGGTGGCTATACTATAATGCAAAAAATAGTAGAAGATGTCACAGGAATGCCATTTTCTGAATATGCTGACAATCAAATTCTTAAACCTATGGGCATGTTCAATAGTACCTTTCAACATGTGTTACCCAAAAAATTAAAACAACATACCAGTGCAGCTTATGACTCTAATGGTGAAATGTATCCAGCAATATACAATGACTACGCAGAGAAGGCCGCAGCGGGATTATGGACTACCCCGTCAGACTTAGCGATTTATGCTATTCATATGCAAGCAATAATGGCAGGAAAGAATGACGGAATAGTAAATAAATCGACAGTAACAGCTATGTTCAGTAAGCATCAAGGAAATTGGGGGCTAGGGCCGGCGATGAGTGAAGTTAACAATCAACTTGTTTTTTCTCATTCTGGAAAAAACCTTGGTTTTACTAATGAATTTAAAGCCTTCGTGAATAGAGGCGAAGGGATGGTAGTAATGAGTAATGGTGATAATGCGCGGCAAATTAATCAAAAAATTATGATCGCTATCTCCAAATATTATAAAATGGGCTTTCACTCACGAAAGAGCATAGAACCGTTAACTTTATTTATGAACAATCTCAAGGGCTTTATAGGAGAGTAGAAACTGATAACTGGTGGCTTCATTGTGGAGGTCAAAATTATTGATGGGCTGCCTAAAGTTAAAGAAAAACATGAAGCGCTGTTTTCACGACTAATACCTTCCAATAAGGTGACATTTATTAATGTTTAATCTGAAATGAACCCGTTTGTATTCCATCGGGATCAAGCTGATAATGTCAGTGGTTTATTGGTAGCTGAAAGGTTTAGACTTTATAAAATTAAATAACGAGCTTTGCTCTATGGTGTTTAATACGGATATGGCTGCAAATAACAAGTTGCTTAAACGGATAATAACAGTTGGCTATCGCTTCGCGATTATAGCCAACCCTTTTTACCGGCTTAATGGAGCGTTATGTCAGATACACCACTCAATATTCGATTATTACTAATTATCAGTTAGATAGTGAAGTAGGCGGGGTATTGACGGTGAAGTGGCGTAACAGAAATTGATAATATTAGGGTAGTTTCATTCCTCTATTTAACTGAGGTTATGAATTATGGATATGAAAGTAAAATCATCACTTATTAGAAAATACAGAACGGAAAGACTCTGGTCGCAAGAGCATTTATCAAAAGTAAGTGGGCTTGGCTTAAGGACTATTCAAAGGTTGGAGTCTCGCGGAAGTTGTTCATCCGAAACAATCATGTCACTAGCATCTGTTTTTGAAGTAGATGCCGCTACTCTTGTCTGGCGTGATGGGTGTTACCAAGCATATAAGCACAAGCAATGGGGAATTGTTACATTCACCGCTATATTTATTTTAGCGGCTGCAATACTAGGAATAAATGATGGGTATAAATTTTTACCATCGGAAGCTCTAGGGATTATTTTCGGTGTGCTAACTATAGTTGCTATTATATTTAGCTCTATGACAATTGAAGTTAATGAAAGTGAAGTCAGTTGGTATTTTGGTCCGGGAGTATTTAAAAAACAAATAGCACTGGAAGAGATTGCGAACTGCAATAATGTGAAAAATCCAATATGGATGGGATTCGGTATACACTCATTTGGAACTGGTTGGATTTATAATGTTTCGGGGCTTTTAGGTATAGAAATTGAACTAAAGGGAGGTTCATTTATTAGGTTAGGAACGAATCAGCCAAACTATCTTATTCAAGCTATTGTCGATGCTAAAGATAATGTAGAGTAATTTTTAAAGTAACAATTACTTAGTATCAAGGTTGAAGTGCGACAAAATAGCGATGCAAAACCTGAATCGAATCAACTTTAACCAACAAGAGTTAATGACCCCAGTTGAGGTAATAATAACCGTACGCTTGCCTGCTTAATCGTCCGCTGCTCGCGCAAGGTTGTCGTTTAAATGACAAGTACCAACGCCAGCTATTATCTTGAAGCAGTCATTAACTCAAGCATCGTGTGCAATGATAAAATTCTGATTTATTGACACGATTTTAATTTTAATGACTCCTCCGCATTCCCTCAAGATAAATTATTAATATCAATCTGAATTTCCACAGTAAGAAAAATGTCACAACCTTGTCATTTAATAAATCGGCAATATTCCTGAAACTTAATTGTCATATTTAGCCATTAATATTATCGACATTAATTTTAGGGGTAATCAAATAAGATCTGATTAGCTCAAACAAAGGCAAAAGGTTTTTATGACTCTTTCGAAAATTGCACAAGCTTGTTTATTACTGAGCTTAAGCACAACTAGCTTAATTAGCGATGCAACACCCACACTAGCGGATAATGATAAACAGCTCAGCCAAGTCGTTGATGCTGGTAAAGAAATCAACCAATCGGCCAGTCAGTCTCAACAGCGCGTTAATGCTATTAACGAGCAAATACAAACGAAGTCACAACATTTTAAAACCATTAACAAGGAAATTGATGGCTTAACTGTTTATAACCAGCAAATGAAAACCCAAGTGGCGAACCAATTGAAAGAGCTTGACCAAATAGCCGTGTCAATGGAACAAGTGAGTATTATAGAACGACAAGTTTCACCGTTAATGGCGCGTATGATTGAAACCTTAGCAAACTTTATTACCTTGGATGTGCAATTTTTAACAACCGAGCGTAATAAACGTATTGCTGATTTACACAGTATGATGGAACGCGCTGATGTTGCTATTTCTGAAAAGTTTCGCCGAGTACTCGCCGCTTATCAAATTGAAGTTGATTATGGTCGAACAATAGAGGCGTATTCTGGCTTAATTGATATTGACGGTAGTGAACAAAATGTTGATTTCCTCAGAATTGGCCGCGTAAGTCTAGTGTATCAAACACGTGATGGTCAAAAGTTAGGTTTGTGGGATAACGCTTCTAAATCATGGCAGCCTCTTTCAGCGCAATATCGTTTAGATATTAATAAAGGTTTACGCATTGCTCGTAAACAACTTGCCCCCGATTTAATTATTGTCCCCGTAACGCAAAACTCGGCCGAATAAGGAATAACCCATGAAAAAATTACTTCTATTAATATCGGCAATAACTTTGTCAGCTGTTTCAGTATTCAGTGGCAATGCCATCGCGCAACAAGCAACGAGTTTAGATGACTTACTGTCACAATTAGCGCAAGGAAAAATTGCACAAAGTAAGCAAAATCAAGATAGAGAAGCAGAGTTCAATGCGAAAAAAAGCCAACAAACCCAATTATTAAACCAAGCAAGACAGCAGCGAGATCAAGCGATTAACTTAAGTACACAACTTGAAAAAAACTTTCAAGATAACGATGTAACCTTAGGTAATAATACCGATGCGCTCAATAAGCGTATGGGTGAATTAAAAGAATTGTTTGGTGTATTACAACAAGTCGCTGGTGATACGCGCAGTAAATTTCAAACTTCTGTTATTTCGGCACAAATTCCTGGTCGAGGTCAGTTTCTTGATGAGTTTGCGCAAAGTATGGGCTCCTCATCAAAATTAGCCTCGATTGAAGAAATTGAACGTTTGTGGTTTGAATTACAACGTGAAATGACACAAAGTGGAAAAGTACATAAATTTAGCCGAGAAATTGTGTTAGCAAACGGTGAGAAAAGCCAAGCAGATGTGGTGCGTGTTGGTGGTTTTAATCTAGTTTCACAAGGAAAGTATCTTGAATATATTGATGAAACAGCTTCTGTTGCACAATTAATGAGACAACCATCGAGTCGTTATTTATCAAGTGCTAATGCACTCACTTCAAGCACTAATCAAGTCGTTCCTTTTGCTTTAGACCCAACAGGTGGTTCAATCCTAGGATTATTAGTACAAGCACCTGACTTACAAGAACGCGTTGAACAAGGTGGTGCGGTTGGTTATGTTATTTTAGCGATTGGTCTCATTGGTTTACTGATTGCGATTGAACGTTTTATCACACTCTTTTTCATTGGCAGTAAAGTCAATCGTCAATTAAAGAGCGATCAAGCATCAAATGACAATCCACTGGGTCGGGTTATGTTAGTCCAAGATAAAAATCCCCTTGATAACGTTGAAACCTTAGAGTTAAAGCTCTCTGAAAGTATTTTAAAAGAAGTCCCTGTATTAACAACTAGGCTCACTTTCATCAAAATCATTTCAGTAGTTGCGCCTTTAATTGGTTTGTTAGGCACAGTTACAGGGATGATCAATACCTTTCAAGCGATTACCTTATTTGGCACAGGTGACCCTAAACTAATGGCAGGTGGTATTTCTCAAGCGTTAGTAACAACGGTACTGGGCTTAGTTGTTGCTATTCCCATGGTCTTTATTTCTACACTGCTCAACACCCGAAGTCGCGGTATTATTAATATTTTACAACAACAAAGTGCAGGGATTTTAGCTGAACGCTCAGAAAGCTCTGAAAAACCGCTGACATCAAAGCAAGGAGCATAAACCATGATCCTCTTCATCGAAATGATGAATCGTATCCAAGAATTTTTGGATACGGGGGGGCTAGTGTTAAGCGTTATCGCCGCGGTTATTTGTTTAATGTGGTTACTTATTTTTGAACGATTATTTTTTTACTTGCACAGTTATAAAACGGTGAAAGAAAACATCATTAAAAGTTGGTTTAAACGCCCAGAACGACATTCGTGGAATGCCCAGCATATAAGAATTGCTCATATATCAAGAGCCACTGAAATGCTTAAAACTAACGTTACCTTAATTCAATGTTTAGTTGTCTTGTGTCCACTGCTTGGTTTGATGGGCACGGTAACCGGTATGATTGAAGTGTTTGACGTTATGGCAATTTCGGGCAGTGGTAATGCACGGTCAATGGCTTCAGGCGTTTCGCGCGCGACTATTCCAACAATGGCTGGCATGGTCGGCTCTTTGTCTGGTGTATTTATGGTGACATGGTTACAGCGTAAAACGAAACGTAGAACTGAGCAAATGGAAGACAGTCTTCCGATGGCTCACCAATAATTAGCAGTTTAATTAAGGAGTAACGCTATGCGTTCTCAACTATCAAATATTTTACAAGAACAAGAAGAAGCCGAAGAAATTAACATGACGCCTATGTTAGACGTGGTCTTCATTTTATTGATATTTTTTATTGTTACCGCCTCGTTTGTTAAAGAAGCGGGTATTGAAGTGAATCGACCAGAAGCGGCTACTGCCGTTAAAAAGGAACGAGCCAATATCTTAGTTGCAATTAGTGATAAAGGCGATATTTGGATCAATAAGCGTCGTATTGATATTCGAGCCGTACAAGCCAATATTGAGCGCTTAAAGGCAGAAAACCCACAGGGTACTGTTGTTATTCAAGCCGATAAAGCATCGACAACTGATACGTTAATTAAAGTGATGGATGCTGCTCGTTCAGCGGGTGTTTTTGATGTTTCAATTGCTGCTCAAGAGGGCTAAGTCATGGCAACAGTGATGAACACTCCTGCCCGTTACAGCATAGGTTTATTACTTGCTGTGGTGATGACTTTCTTTCTTTTATGGGGGATGCAAGCGCTTATTTCTGGTGGTAATAATGCCTTAACTGAAGCGCCTCGCGGTAATGTACTCGATTTTATTAGATTGAAAAAAGAGCAGCAACTTACAAAAAAAGAACGTAAACCGCAAAAACCACCAGCACCTAAAGCACCTCCACCGCAAATGCAGCAACCACAAATGCAGCAAGCTAATCCCAATGCATTAAGCACTGCTAGCGGGTTTGGTGCTGATATTCAAACCGATTTAAGTTTAGCTGGGGGATTAAGTTTAAGTGGCGGTGATGGCGACTATTTGCCCATAGTGAAAGTCTCACCTATTTACCCACGTCGTGCTCAATCTCGGGGCATTGAAGGGTATGTTATTGTTGAATTTATTGTCACTAAAAATGGTTCAGTGCGAGACGCTATAGTTGTTGAAGCTAAACCTGAAGGGATTTTTGATCAAGCGGCAATGGCGGCAGCATTAAAATTTAAGTACAAACCACGGGTAGTTGATGGTGTCGCTATGGAAGTTGCTGGCGTGCAGAATAAAATTTCTTTCCAAATAGAAGGTTAAGGAGTCGGGGATGACTAAAATGACAACATTAAAAAGAAAAGCGCTATCTTGCCTTTCAATCGCGCTTCTCTTTAGCGCTCCGGTAATACTTAACCAAAATATGGGTGGCAGTATTGCAAATGCGCAATCATCAGCACAGTTGGGTAAAGAAACAACCTCAGTGAAAGTACCCGCGATGCGTAACCGTGTTTATACGCAATTGGCAAGAGCACAAAAACTTGCTGATGAGGGTAACGGTTTAGAGGGCTTTGATGTACTTGATGAAGTGCAAGACCGCATTGATAGTTTAAACAGTTACGAACGTGCGATGTTATGGAATTTTTATGGCTTTATGTATTACGGTAATGACGATGTCGCTTCAGCCATTGATAGCTTTGAAAAAGTTATCGATGAAAAGGCGATCCCTGAAACATTAAGGCTGTCGACACTTTACTCTTTAGCGCAATTATCAATGCAAATGCAAAACTTTCCACAATCTTTAAAGTTTTTAGTTTTGTGGCAAGCAACTAACGACAAAGCCATTACCGATACTCAACAAGTCTTATTTGCCCAAGTTCATTATCAAAATAAACAATATCAGCAGTCTCTGCACTATGTTTCACAGGCTATTGAACAAAGTATCGCAGCCAATGAAAATCCTAAAGAAAATTGGTTGATTTTACAACGTGCAAATTACTTTGAATTAAAGCAGCCAATTGAAGTAACCGCTGTGATAGAAAATCTGGTTCGTTATTACAATAAACCTAAATATTGGTTACAGCTTTCAGCAATGTATGGTGAAATTGGCCAAGAAGATAAGCAGCTTGCGGTGATGGAAAGCGCTTGGCAAGCGGGCTATGTGACTCAGTCAACTGACATTATCACCTTAGTGCAGCTGTATCGCTTTCATAACGTGCCAATTAAAGCGGCAAACCTACTCGCTGAAGCAATAGACAGTGGTCAAGTTATCGCCCAAGAAAAATATTTAGAGATGCTGGCTAATGCATACATAGCGGCAAAAGATGATGAAAAATCAATTCCGGTATTAATTAAAGCAGCAGAAATTTCTGAAACAGGTAAGTTTGATGCTGCTTTAGCACAAGCTTATTTAAACTTAGAAAAATGGCAACTTGCTATTAATTCAGCTAATGAAGCACTAAGTCGTGGTGACTTAGCTTCAGAAGTTAGTCTAGGTAATATGTATTTAGCCAAAGGTATGGCGGAATTTAATCTGCAAAAATTTGGCGAATCTTTATCTGCCTTTGAACAAGCTAAAAAAATTAAAAGTTCGGCTAAAACAGCTAAACAATGGTTTCAGTATGTTAAAAAAGAGCAAGTTACTAAGCAAAATTTGGCGATGTTAAATTAATTATTCCGTAGTTTTACCTTATTCTCCTCTTCGAACATCCCCTTGACGGATAAAAAGTTAGTTCAGGGGGAGCTGGCTATATTTATTATGAAAATAGCCGTTATTATTTTTAGGTGTATGAAATTCATTCAATTGATGGTAAAACATTAATTATAAAACCCATAAGAAAAGTAATATGTTGCAGCTTTATCTTAATTTACGTTGAAGTTGCGACCTTTTAAAAAAGGTGGCTTATGAATATTGGAATACCTAAAGAAACACTAACAGGGGAAAACCGAGTAGCAGCATCGCCAAGCTCGGTAGTTGCTCTACTTAAGCTTGGCTTTAGTGTCCAAGTACAAAAAGGAGCTGGCACAAAAGCCAGTTTTACTGATGAAGAGTTTGCCGACGCAGAAGCTTCATTAGTCACTAAAAAAATATGCTGGCAGTCAGATATTATTTTTAAAGTAAATGCACCTTCACTTGATGAAGTTGCACAAATGAAAGATGGCGCACATTTAGTCAGTTTTATTGCACCAGCGCAAAGTCCAGAGTTACTCGAAGCCTTACGCGAAAAATCAATTACGACCTTTGCCATGGAAATGGTGCCACGTATGACTCGCTCTCAGTCAATGGATGCACTAAGTTCAATGGCAAATATTGCCGGCTATCGCGCTGTTATTGAAGCAACCCATCTTTTTGGACGCTTCTTAACAGGACAAATTACAGCTGCGGGTAAAATGCCTCCTGCAAAAGTAATGATCATTGGTGCGGGGGTTGCAGGTCTTGCTGCTATTGGTACCGCTGGAAGTTTAGGCGCTGTGGTTCGCGCTTTTGATACGCGCCCCGAAGTAAAGGAACAAATTGAAAGTATGGGCGCAGAGTTTCTTGAGCTTGACTACGAAGAACCCGAAGATACGGGATCAGGCGATGGTTATGCAAAAGAAATGAGTAAAGCATTCATTGATGCTGAAATGGCACTCTTTGCAGAACAAGCCAAAGATGTTGATATTATTATTACCACAGCGATGATCCCGGGCAAACCAGCGCCTAAGTTAATTACAGAAGCCATGGTTCATTCAATGAAACCCGGTTCAATTATTGTTGATTTAGCGGCCGCGGGTGGTGGTAATTGTGCCTTAACCGTTCCGGGTAAAGTTGCTAATGTTGGTGGTGTTAAAATTATTGGTTACACAGATTTAGTTTCTCGTTTACCCAATCAAGCATCACAGCTCTATTCAAATAATTTGGTTAATTTAACTAAATTAGTGTGTCCAAATAAAGACGGTACCATTACGGTTGATTTTGAAGATCAAGTGGTTCGAAATATGACCGTCGTTAATCATGATGAAATTACCTTTCCGCCACCACCAATTCAAGTCAGTGCGGCACCCACTAAACCTGCTCCAGTAAAAATTAAAGCAGTCGATGTGAAAGAAGAACCCGCATCACAAACTAAAAAGCATCTGTTTATGGCAATAGGCGCGTTATTGTTTGCTTGGGTGGCCAGTGTTGCTCCCGCGGATTTTCTCTCTCATTTCACTGTTTTTGTGCTTTCTTGTGTTATTGGTTACAACGTGGTGTGGAATGTCAGTCATTCGCTGCATACGCCTTTAATGAGTGTTACTAATGCCATTTCGGGCATTATTATTGTTGGCGCTTTGTTACAAATAGGGCAAGACAATATATTGATACAAATACTTGCGGGGATTGCGGTGCTCATTGCCACAATAAATATTGTTGGTGGCTTTGTAGTGACCAAACGTATGTTAAAAATGTTTAGAAGATAAGGGGCGCATTGATGGAATTTTCTCAAGGGTTAATTAGCGCAGCTTATATTGTTGCTGCATTATTATTTATTTTTAGTCTTTCAGGGTTAAGTAAGCAAGAAACGGCTGAAACAGGTAATTGGTATGGCATCACGGGTATGGCCGTTGCTTTAATCGCAACCATTGCCGACCCACGTGTCGATAATGTTTTAGTGATATTTATTACCATGTCAGTTGGCGCTTTTATTGGTTTACATTTAGCCAAAAAAGTTGAAATGACGCAGATGCCAGAGTTGGTCGCTATTTTACATAGTTTTGTTGGCCTAGCGGCGGTACTTGTTGGCTTTAACAGTTATTTTGAAATGGACCACTCTTTAGCGTTTAACCTAACCGACACCCAACAAATGGAGACCAACATTCATTTAGTTGAAGTATTCTTAGGTGTTTTTATTGGCGCGGTAACCTTTACCGGTTCAATTGTCGCTTTTGCTAAATTACGCGGTGTTATTAGCTCTTCAGCATTGATGTTGCCACATCGCCATAAGTTAAATTTAGTAGCAGGTATTGTTACTTTAGTTTTACTTATTAGCTTTGTTCAAAGTGATGGCGCTATTAATCCACTATACATGATGACCTTTATTGCACTTGTCTTTGGTTGGCATTTAGTCGCTTCAATTGGCGGTGCTGATATGCCTGTTGTTGTCTCTATGCTCAATTCATATTCTGGATGGGCAGCCGCAGCCGCAGGTTTTATGCTTAACAACGATTTGTTAATTGTAACCGGCGCTTTGGTGGGGTCATCAGGGGCAATACTGTCATACATTATGTGTAAGGCGATGAATCGTTCTTTTATTAGTGTTATTGCTGGAGGTTTTGGTACCGATGTTGTTATTGATAACGATACTGATTATGGCGATCACATTGAAATAAATGCCGAGGCTGTTGCTGATCTGTTGCGCGGAGCTAAATCCGTTATTATTACGCCAGGTTATGGTATGGCTGTAGCGCAAGCTCAATATCCTGTTTATGAAATGACTCAAGCGTTAAAAGCGAAAGGGATCGATGTGCGTTTTGCTATTCATCCGGTTGCAGGGCGCTTGCCTGGACATATGAATGTTTTATTAGCGGAAGCAAAAGTTCCATATGATATTGTTTTTAGTATGGATGAAATTAATGATGACTTCCCTACAACCGATGTTGTTTTGGTGATTGGGGCAAATGACACGGTAAATCCTGCAGCTGCAGAAGATCCAACCAGCCCTATTGCCGGTATGCCAGTGCTAGAAGTATGGAATGCTAAACAAGTCATTGTCTTTAAACGTTCAATGAGTACCGGTTATGCTGGGGTTCAAAACCCATTATTCTTTAAAGAAAATACTCAGATGTTATTTGGTGATGCTAAAGACTCTGTTGAAAAAATATTTAAAGCACTGTAATTAACTTTACATTGAGTAATAAAAACCAGTGATCGTTCACTGGTTTTTTTTGCTTAGCACTATTTGTTTTCTTAACACTAATAGGGTCTAACGCTGGTAGTACTTTGTTTGTTATGATAATTAGTAATAATCTAAAAAGGTGAGAAAGATATTTTGATAGAACAATGGATAGGTACGATCAATGGTTATTTATGGGGCAGTGTGCTTATCTATTTACTGACCGGTTGTGGTATTTGGTTTACTTGGCGATTAAAGTGCCTGCAAATAACTCACTTTACTCACATGTTTACGTTACTTAAATTAAGTCGTAAAACAGACAGCCAAGGCATCTCTTCTTTTCAAGCATTATGTACTTCGCTTGCCGCCCGTGTCGGCACCGGAAATTTAATGGGGGTAGCTGTCGCTATTACCTTAGGTGGCGCTGGTGCTGTTTTTTGGATGTGGCTTATTGCTCTTGTTGGTATGGCAACTGCCTTTGCTGAAAGTGCATTAGGCCAACTCTATAAAGAAAAAGATGCCAACGGAAACTTTCGTGGTGGTCCTGCTTATTACATGAGCAAAGGCTTAAAAAGTAGAAAACTTGCGGTGACTTTTTCGCTGTGTTTATTTTTCGGATATGGTTTTGTTTTTAGCTCAGTGCAAGCCCATTCAATTACCAGTGCTTTTGACGGCTCTTTTGGTATTAACCCGTTATTTACCGGCATTGTCATTACTATAGCAACGGCCTTTATTGTTTTTGGTGGTTTGAAAAACATCGCTCGTTTTGCAGAAATAACGGTACCTTTTATGGGGCTTGCTTATTTATTAGTCTGTCTAGCGGTCATCTTTTTAAATATTGAAAAAATCCCTGCCATTATTAGCGATATATTTGCTTCTGCTTTTGGTTTAAAAGAAGCGGGCAGCGGCTTAGTTGGTGCGGCAATAGTCCAAGGCATAAAACGTGGACTCTATTCTAATGAAGCGGGGATGGGGAGCTCACCCAATGCCGCTGCCGCCGCAGTACCTTATCCTCCTCATCCTGTTTCACAAGGTTATATACAAATGCTTGCTGTGTTTTTTGACACTATTGTTATTTGTTCTTGTACCGCTTTTCTTATTTTATTATTCAAAGAAACAGGTAGCGATGCACAAGGGATACAATTAACTCAGCAAGCGTTAGCTTATCAAGTGGGCGCATGGGGTAGCGATTTTATTACTATCGCTATATTACTGTTTGGTTTCACCTCAATTGTTGCCAACTTTGCTTATGCTGAAAATAATTTGAAGTATTTAAATATGGATAATCCACTTGGACATTGGTTTTTACGTTGTGGATTTTTGGCGATGTTGATTTTTGGTTCAGTAGCGAGTTTACCTCAAGTTATTGCTTTAGCTGATTTATCTACAGGGCTTATGACGGTAGTTAATGTCACGGCTTTATTACTCTTGTCTAAAGTTGTGGTGAGTATTACTCAAGACTATCATCAGCAACATAACCAAGGAAAATTGCCGAGCTATAAGCCAAGTGAAAGCGAGCATAATCGTTTTAATTTGACGAAAGGGATCTGGCAAAAATAGTCTGATGAATAATGTTTAAACTATGCTAGAATGCGCGCCTTAATTTTGGGTTTCGTTTTTTTTTGATAAGTGGTGATATATGAGTGTTGATGCAATAGGGTTGTCGGCTGAACTATTAAAGGCAGTTAAAGCCTGTGGTTATAAAACGTTGACGCCTGTTCAGCAGCAAGCTATACCGCTTATTCGGTCTGGGGTTGATCTACTGGCAAGTGCGCAAACAGGTACCGGTAAAACAGCCGCTTTTAGTTTACCTATACTAGAGGCTTTAGCTAAAATTCCAAGTGATAATAATTCATCAAAAACTATTCGCGCACTTATTTTAACGCCAACGCGTGAGCTTACTCAACAAGTTGCCCGTAATATCGAAAGCTATAGTGAATTTTTACCATTAAGCTGCGGTGCTGTTTATGGTGGTGTAAATATGCCACCACAAACTAGAATGTTAAAGCAAGGTGTTGATGTACTTGTTGCTACACCTGGGCGTCTACTTGAGCATGTAGTGGCGAGAAATGTAGATTTATCACAAGTTAAATTTCTTGTTTTAGATGAAGCTGACCGTATGCTAGATATGGGTTTTTTAAATGACATTCAGCAATTAATCAGTGTTATTAAGCAAAAACATCAAACATTGATGTTTTCAGCAACATTTTCAAATAAAGTGAAAACGTTAGCTAAACAAGTCTTGCATACGCCAAAAACCTTAGAAGTTTCACGCCAAAATTCAACATCAGGCAAGGTTAAACAATCAGTTTATTGGGTATCAGAAACACGTAAATGTGAATTATTATCAGAATTGATTGGTATTAATAATTGGCAGCAAGTACTTGTTTTTGCAGGTACCAAAGAAAGTGCAAATATACTCGCTAAAGAACTTAAGCTTGACGGAATTAAGTCGGCGTTGTGTCATGGTGATAAAACACAAGGCGCAAGAAACAAAGCCCTTGAACAATTTACGGAAGGAAAAGTTCGCGTGCTTGTTGCTACCGATGTTGCAGCTCGAGGATTAGATATTCCTGATTTACCTTACGTTGTTAACTTTCACTTGCCTTATCTTGCTGAAGATTATGTGCACCGTATTGGCCGTACAGGCCGAGCAGGAAAGTCTGGTACGGCAATTTCACTAGTTAGCCCTAAAGATGAACAGTTTTTAGAAAATATCGAAGCATTAATTGGTCGAACTTTTGAACGAACAATTGTCCCTGGATATGAACTAGAACGTGCTTTACCAGCACAATATGCTGAAAAAGAAGATAAACCTCTAAAGAAAAGCCGCTACAAAGCGACACAAGAGAAAAACCAATTAATAGCCCGTAAAAAGGCAGATAGTACGCCTGCGGCTAAACGACGTGCAAAAGTGGCCAAAAAAGCCAAACCAGCGCCTACCGGCAAACGTAGATAATTTATTGTTGAACAGTACTTATGGCACACACCTTAGTTGATATACCCTTTGAACAACGCCATCAGTGCTGGTTTTGTGGCGAGCCATCTGAATTAACATTTGGCTTTCCGCATCAATATTTTCTAGTTTTTGATTGCTCACATCCACCATTATCTGTACCTAGTTGTCGTGAATGTACTTCTTTAGCGAGAAAGGCAAAGCAGCATTCTATTTGGGCTGTTGCCAATAATGTTAAGCACTTTTTAGCACAAACCTATCAAAAAGATTTAGCGATAGGTATCAATTGGACGAAAGAAGAGCTTGCTGATAGTGAGTTTGAAAGCGGAAATTTTATTGGCTTTCAAAAAAGTGCTTGGATGATGTATGAAATAGCCAAACAACGCTTAAATTATCAAGGTTGGTTATTGTCGCTTGAGGGCGTCGAACTCGATGTTGATTATATTGGCACCGAGTTTACTTTTGATGGGGTAACTTATCCAAGTGTTGATCTTGCTATTGAGCACTTTATTGAAACCTATGACTTGTCGGCTGAAAACTTTAAAAAAGCACTATCAATTGTCGGCATTGACAAATTTGGCAAAGCGGTAAGGTTTTGCCGCCTGCTTATTGGCAGAACGCCAGAGCAACAAAAATTAGCGCTTCGCTATTTTGCAGAAGACGAAAAATTAAGCTAAGTTAATCTCACTAGACTAAACTTAGCTTACGGTCTTTAAATATTTTTCTTTGATATAGCGCTTTGTCGGCGCGTTTAAAAAAACTTGCTTGCGTATCCATCCTGTCCATAAAAGTATGCCCTAAACTACAACTGACTTGATGTTTTGATAATAAAGGATCACGAGTCATTGCGCTGTATATCCGCTGTTCAATAACGAGTAGAGAATCTAGCGTGGCATTTTCAACAATGATTGAAAACTCATCACCACCAAATCGAAATAAACTATCAGAATCTCGGACACTTTCTTTAAGCGCCAAAGAAAACTGAATCAAGACATCATCACCTAAATTGTGGCCATGACTGTCGTTAATTAATTTAAACTTATCGAGGTCGCAGACGATTAAACCGACTTTACTATTTTGGCGGTTTGCATGGTGCATAGCACGCTTTAACTGCTCATCAAAACATCGACGGTTATTTAAAGAGGTTAATCCATCTTGCATCGCTAACAGCAAAGCTTCCTGATACTGTAAAGCATTATTTAATGGGTGAATTAAATACTGGTGTAACTCGTTAAGTATCTTATAATTAGTAATGCTTATTGGTGAATTAATGGCGTAGGTCAAAATACCAACAAACTTTTGGTTTAGTTTTAATTCAAAACTACGTTCATTTTTACCTTGTCTACTCCCTCTAATCGAAGCGGTCATATCACCTTTCTTGAAATATAGACCTGAAAAATCGACATACTTAGCTGCTTCCATTGCAAAAATATTGAGTAAACGATCAAGCTCTAGCGATGTTTGGAGTTGTTCCATTAACGCTAATTTTCTATTAGATTTTTCATGGTCAGGACTATCAAACACTTTAAAAGCGTTATATTGAAAAGCCTGATTATCTACTAAATTTAATGTCTGCATATCATCACCTGATTATTTTATCAGATATGATTAAGCAATTTTTATACCTAAATTTATTTTAAAGTGGTTATTTTTATAGTATTGATATTAAATGAGTTTATATTAATAAAATCTTTGACGAATTTTTGACAATTCATTAATGGCAAGGAGTTGCCGCTGTCAAACTACCGATAATTGCTTTAGACTCAGTAGTGCTCACTCTATTTTTATAAATTTAATACCGATGCGAATGATAAAATAAGGATTTTTTGTGACAGGTCATTTTGAACTCTTAGCTATTCTATCAAGTGCTGTACTTATTGTTTGGTTATTTCGCCGTTTACACTTACCGGCAATTTTAGCCTACTTAGTGGCAGGTATGCTGGTTGGTGATCATGGTTTATCTTTGGTTCAAGACCAAGTGGATTACGATCACTTTGCTGAGTTAGGTATCGTCTTTTTACTTTTTACCCTAGGCTTAGAATTTTCATTACCTAAATTAATCGCCATGCGCCATCTGGTCTTAGCGGTTGGTAGTCTTCAAGTAGGTATTTCGCTAGCTTTTTTTATGGGCATTGCTTTGTTGTTTGGTCAGACATTTGCTAGTGCTTTGATTATTGGTGGTATTATAGCGCTTTCTTCAACAGCCATCGTTATTCGGCAATTGAGTGAAACGGGCGCAATGAAAAGAAAGTCTGGGCAGCTCTCTGTTGCTATCTTACTTTTTCAGGATGTAGCCGTTGTTCCCTTATTAATTATCATCCCGATGTTTGCCCAAGAGTCTGATAGTTCAATGGTTGTTGAGCTACTGATTGCTCTAGTTAAAGGCGTCTTTGTCGTTACCTTGTTAATGTTTGCCGGAAAATGGTTGCTACCACGTTTATTTAATTTAGTGGCGCAAGTTAGAACCGATGAATTATTTGTTTTAACAACCTTATTAGTTACCTTAGTCGCATCATCATTGACGCAATGGTTTGGCTTATCTATGGCTTTAGGGGCTTTTCTCGCAGGTATGATGTTAGGTGAAAGCCAGTACAAGTATCAGCTTGAAGCCGATATTCGGCCTTATCGTGATATCTTGCTAGGTTTATTTTTTGTAACGGTCGGTATGAAACTCGACATCGGCATCGTTTATTCCTCACCATTGGTTATTATCGGCGTTATGGTCAGCTTTATGGTGGTTAAGATACTCATTATCGCCTTCTTAGCAAAACGCGCAGGAGAAGCGGCTAAAGATGCTTGGGCTGCAGGTATTATGTTGGCACAGATGGGTGAATTTGGTTTTGTGCTTATCGCTTTAGCCAATCAGGTTAAATTGTTACCGGTTGAAACTGCTTCTATCTTGTTAGGCGCAGGTGTATTGAGTATGGCGATAACACCTTATATGATTAACAATGCTCGTCGTTGGTCGTTGATGTTGAGTAACGAAAAGCCCATAGATACCGATCATTTAGCTGAACTTCCCGAGCAAACAGAGTTAAGTGACCATGTCATTATTTGTGGTTTTGGTCGAATTGGCCAAACGGTGAGTCGCTTTTTAAAGCAAGAGTCGATTAAGTTTGTTGCTATCGATATTGACCCACTTAGGGCAACAAAAGCGCGTGAAGCAGGAGAAAATGTGCTTTTTGGCTCATCAAGACAAACTGAATTATTACAAGCAGCTCACTTGTCGAAAGCTAAGCTTGTTGTTATTGCTTTTGGTGAGGACAAACAATCACTTGAGGTTATTCAAAAAGTTAGATCATTATCACCCGATGTTCCTATCCTTGTCCGCACTCGAAATGACGATCAACTACAAGCATTGCAAGAAGCGGGTGCTAATCAAGTGGTACCAGAGAGTTTAGAGGGCAGCTTAATGCTGGTCTCTCAAGTGTTATCTTTAACCGGAGTGCCTTTCTCTCGTATTATTCGCCGTGTACAAAAAGAACGTAAAGACCACTACAGCCATTTGCATGGGTTTTTTCAGGGTGAGCATACTGACATGAGCCCTGATGCTATGGATCGCATTGAATTCGCTAATGGGATTATATTAACGGAAAACTCTTATGCTAATGGGCATTCTATAGCGTCACTGAATTTATCGGCAAAACGGGTCACGGTGGTTGCGCTTCGCCGTAACAATATTGAATCAGAGCAACCCGATGAAGCCACTATTCTTCAAGCTCAGGATACCCTGATTGTACGCGGAAAGCCTCGACGAGTAGAACGAGCAGAGCGCTTTGTTCAAAAGGGGGTTTAGCTTTTCCTTTGACTGTCCGCAGTGTTGTTAGGTCTAGATGAGTATAACGAGCAGGACATTTCATCCAAGAGAGGGGGGAGTTTTTTCTTGATTGCCGCAGTGTTGTTAGGTCTAGATGAGTATAACGAGCAGGACATTTCATCCAAGAGAGGGTAACTTTTTCTTGGATGTCCGCAGTGTTGTTAGGTCTAGATTAGTATAACGAGCAGGACATTTTATCCAAGAGAGGGGTAACTTATTTCTTGGTTGTCCGCAGTGTTGTTAGGTCTAGATGAGTATAACGAGCAGGACATTTCATCCAAGAGAGGGGGAATTTTTTCTTGGTTGTCCGCAGTGTACTAAGCCAATAAACGCCTTGTTCAACAAGGCGTTTACTTTATTACTTTAGCAATGGATCGCTATTCAAGAGATAAAAATTTTCTAATCGCAGTCTCTTGCTCCATAGCATCTTCAAATCCCAGTTTAATTAACTGCCGACAATAATTTTTTTCAAATAATAAATAACTAACAATACTTGATTCAGAGTCATTAGAGATACCTACGCTGCGTAATAATAAACGTATCGATAGTGGTAGGTCTGAAAAATACTCTACGGCCATGGCATTAAAGTCATGACTGGGATTAAGGAGAAATGATGATATCGGTTTTAAACCATCTTTTTCTTTTCTAAGTTCTGGTGGTATAAGTTTTATTGTTTCATTAATTCGTTCTAGACGTTCAATATCGCTGTGTAATGTATCTGAGAAAATAGTATCAAGTAAATGACCGGCAACAGTAGAGGTTGTCGGAGGATGAGGATTATTCACTTTACTATGAAGTGGTGCTTTAGGTTGATCAACACCAACAATAAACAAATTTTCTCCACCTAAGTGTATCGCAGGGCTTAACGGTGAAAGTTGATGTATAGACCCATCACCATAATGCTCTTGGCGAATTTTGATTGAAGGAAACACAAGGGGAATAGCGGCAGAAGCCATTAAGTGCTCACTATTAATTTGGCAAGGCTCACCACGACGTTTAGCGCGAAACCAAGGAGAAATAGACTCATCAGATTGATAAAAACTAATTGAATCGCCATTACTGTAACTTGATGCAGTAATAGAAACTGCAGATAAATAGCCACGTAAAATATTGGTGTCGATACGTTTAAAGTCGACCACCATATTCAGTAAGTCACGAAGTGGCGCGTTGTTTAGTAAACTACGCGCACTTTTATTGGCATAATCTGCTTGGAAACTTGCCAGCATACCTTTCGCCAAATGTGAGAAAACCCGAATACCATCACTATGGTATATTCGACTGGTATTAATATTCTTCCAAACCCATTCTAATTTTTTTACCCCCAAATGAAAGCATGAAGAATAACAGGCTAGCGCTGTGGTATTTATAGCACCAGCAGAGGTGCCACATATAATGGGAAAGGGGATGCCATGATTTCTAGGGACAAATTTTGATATGGCAGAAAGCACACCTACTTGATAAGCCGCTCGAGCGCCACCGCCAGTAAGTACTAAAGCATTCTTACTGTCTTTATAACTTCTTTTATTCAACATGTATATCGCAGTCTTCTTCGTATAACTTAAGTGTAATCAGTTTTTTAACCTGGTGCTAGCTTAACGAGTCAAAAAATAGATTGAAATGACTAAGGCAAAAAAAAGCCTGCAGAAGCAGGCTTTTTAAAATGACATAGAATTATTATCTAGTAAAACAGTACACTTGATTGAACAAATAACATCTACTAAAAAATAAGTTTAGCTGCTAACGCGTTCGTTAGCTGCGTCTATCAATGGTTGCGATCCGGTTTGCAAAATAGCTAAGTTTTCAGAAACAACTTTCTTTGGTAACTTTGAAATCATCAAAGAACCTGTTTTAACTGAACCATTAGACGATGCAAACGCCAACAGATTCTGTCCATTACACTCAATACCATGAAAGATAGTGCGAATTTTTAATCTATTCGTTTTTAAGAACGAACGCATGCGTTTCTTGTCGTCTGCAGCTACATACTGGCAAACGCTTTGAGCGATGTCAGCAGCTTGTGCTTTCGGCGCCGATACAACAGACGTTAATGTTAAAATAGTGATGGTAGAAGCTAGTAATAATTTTTTCATTTTAGTAACCTTGTAATTAATTTAGTTAGTAAAGGAAAAAACCACGGGATGTACCTTGTATAACGAGGTGACTCCGCTGTCATAGAATTTATATATAAAACATAAATCCCTTAGACCGGTGGTTTTGCGTAACACGATTTCACGTGTTTTGCCTTTTCTTTGTCCCTTTTAGTATTGCGAATTGAGCCAATAAATGCAAGAAAAATGTGTAATACGCTAGTGACATGCGTAAAGAAATTTAATAAAAAAAACACTTTTATCAATTTTTTTTCAAATAGAACATGTGCTTAATCGAATGGTGACTATCAAAACCATTAAGTGAACTTTAATGTAATGTTAAAATATAGAGTAAAAAAAAAGAGCTAAAGCTCTTTTTTTATTTAATCGTATGATTAATATGCCGCTAGGTTATTAAAATTTCATTTCAGGGACATGCTCAGGAACAATTAATTCACCTTCAGTGAGTTTTATTATTTCCTCAATACTGACCCCTGGTGCTCGCTCTAATAAATGAAACTTGCCATCTTTAATTTCGATAAAGGCTAAATCAGTGAGTACTCTTTTAATACAACCCTTACCTGTTAACGGTAAAGTGCAGTTAGATAAAAGTTTTGAAACACCATGTTTAGAAGCGTGAGTCATAGTAACAATAATATTGTCAGCACCCGCAACTAAATCCATAGCACCGCCCATACCTTTAATCAGCTTGCCTGGGATCATATATGAAGCAATGTTACCGTTTACATCGACCTCAAAGGCACCTAGTACTGTTAAGTCGACATGTCCGCCACGTATCATTGCGAATGACTCGGCACTATCAAAGATAGAGGCACCTTTTGCCATCGTGACCGTTTGTTTACCGGCATTAATTAAATCTGCATCAATTTCGTCTTCGGTGGGAAACTGTCCCATGCCAAGTAAACCATTTTCAGATTGAAGCATCACTTCTATTCCCGCAGGAATATAGTTAGCAACTAACGTTGGAATACCTATACCTAAGTTAACGTAATAACCGTCTTGTAATTCTTGTGCTACACGTTGTGCTAGCTGTTCTCTTGTTAAAGCCATTGTTTAGTCTCCGGAATTATTTATGACTGAGCAGTACGAACAGTTCGTTGTTCAATGCGTTTTTCAAATGTACCTAAAATCAATCGATTAACATAGATACCTGGTGTATGGATTTGGTCTGGGTCTAGCTCGCCAGGTTCAACTATCTCTTCAACTTCAACGACGGTAATTTTGCCTGCCGTTGCTGCCATAGGATTAAAGTTACGTGCTGTTTTTCTAAAAACCAAATTACCGTAACGGTCGGCTTTCCAGGCTTTAACAATTGCAAAGTCACCTTTAATTGCGGGCTCAAGGATATACATTCTACCGTCTATTTCACGCTCTTCTTTACCTTCTGCTACCGGTGTTCCATAACCTGTTGCCGTAAAAAAAGCAGGTATACCAGCACCACCAGCTCGCATTTTTTCAGCTAAAGTGCCTTGTGGTGTGAGTTCTACTTCTAATTCACCATTCATCATTTGACGTTCAAATTCAGCGTTTTCACCAACATATGATGCAACAATTTTTTTGATTTGACGGTCTTGCAGTAACACACCTAAACCGAAATCATCGACACCACAGTTATTTGAAACCATCGTTAATGCTTTAGTGCCTTTGCGCTTTATTTCACTAATTAGATTTTCTGGGATACCACATAAACCAAAGCCACCCGAGATAACGGTCATGCCGTCTTCAAGTCCTGCCATCGCTTCTTCATAGCTTGCTACTACTTTGTCAAATCCGGCCATTATTTAATCCTCATTACATTTATTTCTATAGAGTATTTATCATACATCGTCATTTATTATTATATTTATTACTGTGCACGGTAGGCATTAGAAACTTTAGATGCCGGGGTTTTACCTAATTTATCACTGATAAACCAACCGGCATGGACTAATTTATCTAAATTAATACCGCTATTAATACCTAAACCATTGAGTAAATAAACCACATCTTCAGTGGCAACATTACCTGAAGCGCCCTTAGCATAAGGGCAACCACCCGATCCAGCAATGGCACTATCAATAACGGCAATACCATTTTGTAAAGCGGTGTAAATGTTAGTTAACGCCTGACCATAGGTATCATGAAAATGAACCGCTAGTTTAGCCTTAGGTACACGGGCACTAACCGCTTGTAACATCTTCTGTACATTAACAGGTGTGCCTACACCAACCGTATCGCCAAGCGATATTTCATAACAGCCCATTTGGTAAAGTTTTTCAGCCACTTCAGCCACTTTTTCTGGTGATACTTCACCCTCGTAAGGACAACCGACAACACAAGAAACATAGCCTCGTACCGGAATGTTTAATTTTTTGGCTGCAGCCATTATCGGTTCAAATCGCTCAAGGCTTTCAGCAATTGAACAGTTAATGTTTTTTTGACTAAACGCTTCAGAGGCCGCGCCAAAAATGGCAACTTCGCTGGCATTAACCGCTACAGCCGCTTCAAAACCTTTCATATTTGGCGTGAGGGCAGCGTAAGTGACCCCTTTTTTACGTGCTATTCCATTGAAAACATCAGTCGATGTTGCCATTTGAGGCACCCATTTCGGAGAAACAAAGCTGCCACTCTCAATGTAAGTGACTCCGGCATCACTGAGCAGATTAATTAAGGCAATTTTATCTTCGGCACTGATTTGTTGTTTTTCATTTTGTAGGCCATCACGCGGGCCAACCTCAACGATTTTTACTTTTTTAGGTAAGGTATTATTAGCAAGGGAGCTCATTATGATTCCTGTGGCGTAAAAGCAAGTAATTCGCTGCCGCCATCAACCATGTCACCTTCGGCGTAGAATAAGGTATCAATGGTACCGTCTTCAGGTGCTCGAATGGTGTGCTCCATTTTCATCGCTTCCATGATCATTAAGGGTTGGTCCTTAGTCACACTATCGCCGGCTTTGACTAACACGCTGACCATAGTACCGTTCATCGGTGCTAATAGGCCGCCATGATTATCATCAGCATTGTTGTCACCACAATCAGGTTTAATATGAATAAAGTTAAAAACGCCATTTTGACGATATAAGCTAATTTGATCACCTGAACTGTCAATGTTGTGGGCGATAGTGGCTTGACTGCGATAGCCATCAATACTGACATGGAGTGTGTCACCGGCAATTCGACCTTGGCAATCAACTGTTCGTCCTGCAACTGAAATTAAATAGTAACTACGATTACCTTGACGTTTCTGTTCAACAGTCACTGGATATTCAATATCATTATGAGCAAGAACTACTCGGTGATTATGCGCTTCGTTAGAGCGCCACGCCGAGGTATTATTCCAAGGAGAAAAAGGATCTTTGGTCGTTGCTGCTTTTTGTTTCGCTTGTTCAGCCAGTGAAAGCACTAAATACAAAGCTGCCATCGGTAATTCGTCGGCTAACGCTTGTTTGTTATCATGAAATATTTCACTGTCGTATTTCTCGATAAAGCTGGTATCTATTTCTTCATTAATAAACGGTTTTGATGTCGCTAAGTTATAAAGAAAATCAATATTGGTGGTAACACCTTTAATACGATATTCCGACAAGGCTTTTGTTAAGCGTTGCAGTGCTTTTTCACGATTTTCATCCCAGACAATTAGCTTGGCTATCATAGGATCGTAAAATACACTCACCTCATCACCTTGACGAACACCGGTATCAACACGAACATGTGCGCTTTCTGCTGGCGGTTGTAAAAAATCTAGCGTGCCCGTTGCGGGTAAAAAATCATT
Organism: Colwellia sp. BRX8-5; assembly: GCF_014077325.1. Classification (NCBI taxonomy): domain Bacteria; kingdom Pseudomonadati; phylum Pseudomonadota; class Gammaproteobacteria; order Alteromonadales; family Colwelliaceae; genus Colwellia; species Colwellia sp. BRX8-5. Next base: position 17,373 of record NZ_JACGVR010000037.1, on the reverse strand, counting down.
ATTTGGGTCTTCAGCGTAAATTCGCGCTTCAAAAGAGTGGCCATTAATGACTAACTGTTCTTGTGCTTTTGGTAAAACTTCACCAGCAGCAACTCTTAATTGCCATTCGACTAGATCTTGGCCACTGATCATTTCAGTCACCGGGTGCTCTACTTGTAAGCGAGTGTTCATTTCCATAAAGTAGAATGAACCGTCAACATCCAGTAAAAATTCTACCGTGCCTGCGCCTTGATAACCAATAGCCTGGGCAGATTTTATCGCAGATTCGCCCATCGCTTTACGTAGCTTTTCACTCATTTTAAAGGCTGGCGCTTCTTCAATAACTTTTTGATGACGGCGTTGCACTGAACAATCACGTTCAAATAAGTAAACGGCATGTTGATGATTATCACAAAATACTTGAATTTCAACATGGCGAGGTTGTGTTAGATACTTTTCAACCAGCATTCTATCATCACCAAAGGATGACATTGCTTCACGTTTAGCGGCAGCAAAACCTTCACTAAACTCAGCTTCGCTCCACACTTGTCGCATGCCTTTACCACCACCACCGGCGGTAGCTTTTAACAATACCGGATAGCCCATATCGTCAGCCGCTTTTTTAATGATGGCTTCGGATTGATCATCACCATGATAACCAGGGACTAAGGGAACATTGGCTTTTTCCATAATGTTTTTAGCGGCAGACTTTGACCCCATCGCTTCAATGGCCGCAACGGGCGGACCAATAAAAACGATGTTTTCATCGCTACATCGACGACAAAAGTCAGCATTTTCTGAGAGAAAACCATAACCAGGGTGAATGGCTTGAGCGCCAGTACGTTTTGCTGCTTCAATCACTTTCTCTGATAATAAATAGCTTTCGCGAGAGGGCGATGGACCAAGGTAAATGGCTTCATCAGCCATGTTGACATGAAGCGAGTCAGCATCAGCATCAGAATATACGGCAACGGTTAAAATACCCATTTTACGAGCAGTTTTAATTACGCGACAGGCGATTTCACCACGGTTGGCAATAAGAATTTTAGTAAACATTTTAGCTGTTTTAGTTGTTAGTTGAGACATGTTTTTATCCTTCACTCGTCGGTTCTTTTTGCCAGCTTGCTGGTCGTTTTTCAAAAAAAGCAGTTAAGCCTTCTTGGCCTTCTGCAGAAACGCGAATTGATGCGATGCGTTCACTGGTCATGCTAAGTAATTCAAGATTAATTTCTTGATAAGCGACATCTAAAGCAAGTTGTTTTGCTTGACGAACGGCTTTCGGGCCGTTGCTCAATATTGTACTCACCATATCAATAACGGTGCTTTCTAACGCTTCTAACGAAACAATCTCATCAACTAAGCCTAACTGTTGCGCTTTGTCTGCAAAGAAACGTTCTGCCGTTTGAAAGTATCGACGACTGGCTTTTTGGCCAATAGCATTGACGACATAAGGGCTGATGGTCGCAGGAATTAAACCTAATTTAACTTCACTGAGACAAAAGCTGGCTTTATTGCTGGCGATAACAATGTCACAACAACTGGCTAAACCCACTGCGCCGCCAAAAGCAGCACCTTGTATTTGTGCAATAGTGGTTTGCGGTAGAAAATTAAGTGCATGTAACATCTGAGCAAGCGCGTTAGCATCACGTAAGTTTTCTTCATATGAGTAACTGGCCATGCGCTTCATCCACGCTAAGTCAGCCCCAGCAGAAAAACTTTTGCCAGTCGATGCGAGTATCATCAGGTGAATATCGTCGCGTTGGGCTATTTCGATAAATATCATCGTTAATTGGGCGATAATTTTGTCGTCAAAAGCATTGTGCTTGTCAGGATTATTTAAGGTAACTGTTGCTACCCCGTAACGGTCTACGTTAAATAATACTTGACCGGTATTGATCTCTTTTAATGGTGTCATCTTGTTCAGCCCTACATTCTAAAGATACCAAATTTGGTATCCTCAATAGGTTTATTCAACGAAGCAGAAATGGCTAAACCTAATATTTGACGAGTATCAGCAGGGTCAATAATACCATCATCCCATAAGCGAGCTGAAGCATAGTAAGGGTGGCCTTGATGCTCATAAGTATCAATAATCGGTTGTTTAAAGTCAGCTTCTTCTTGCTCGCTCCACGGTTCACCGAGTTTGTCTTTTTGGTCACGTTTAACTTGTGCTAAAACGCCAGCCGCTTGTTCACCGCCCATCACTGAAATACGGGCATTTGGCCACATAAATAAGAAGCGTGGATCGTAAGCACGACCACACATACCATAGTTACCTGCGCCGAAACTACCACCAATTAGCACGGTAAATTTGGGGACTTGTGCCGTGGCAACGGCGGTGACCATTTTTGCACCATGCTTAGCTATACCGCCTGCTTCGTATTGCTTACCGACCATAAATCCGGTGATGTTTTGTAAGAAGACTAAAGGAATTTTTCGTTGTGCACATAATTCAATAAAATGAGCACCTTTTTGAGCTGATTCGCCAAAGAGAATGCCGTTATTGGCGATAATGCCTACGGGGTAGCCAAATATCCGTGCAAAACCACAGACTAAAGTCGTGCCATAAAGGGCTTTAAATTCATCAAAATTACTACCATCAACGACACGGGCGATAATTTCACGAATATCAAAAGGTTGGCGGGCATCTTTGGGTACCACACCGTATATTTCTTGTGCGTCGTAAGCGGGCTCAACAATAGGTTGAATATTCATGGTTACCGGTTTAACACGATTTAAATTACCAACGATACTGCGGGCAATTTCTAAAGCGTGATGATCATTTTGTGCGTAATGATCGGCGACACCAGAGGTACGACAATGTATGTCTGCGCCACCTAAGTCTTCAGCACTAACGACTTCGCCAGTCGCGGCTTTAACTAACGGCGGTCCAGCTAAAAATATAGTGCCTTGTTCTTTAACAATAATAGATTCATCGGCCATTGCGGGTACATAAGCGCCACCTGCAGTACAAGAGCCCATAACAACAGCAATTTGCGGTATGGCTTGTGCTGACATATTTGCTTGATTAAAGAATATGCGACCAAAGTGTTCTCTATCAGGGAAAACCTCGTCTTGGTTAGGCAAGTTAGCGCCACCAGAGTCGACTAAATAAATACAGGGTAAGTTGTTTTCTTGGGCAATCGTTTGTGCGCGAAGATGTTTTTTTACCGTTAGCGGAAAATAGGTTCCGCCTTTTACGGTAGCGTCGTTAGCGACAATAACACACTCTTGTCCACCAACTCGGCCAATGCCGGTGATAATACCAGCAGCGGGAACATCTGCTTCATAAACTTCATAAGCGGCTAGTTGAGATAATTCTAAAAATGGTGAGCCAGCATCAAGTAGGGCATTAACGCGATCGCGTGGTAATAATTTACCGCGAGATAAATGACGATCACGGCTGCGCTGTCCGCCACCTAATTTTATTTGCTCAAGCTTTACTTTTAAATCGTCTACTTGAACTTGCATATGAGCAGCGTTTTCAATGAATTCTGGGCTGCGTACATTGATTTTTGAAATTATTTTAGCCACGATATTTGCCTTTATTATGGAATTTTATCAGTAAGAACATTAGCTTTAATGTTACGCGCTAAACAAGAGCAGTGTGGCTCTCATCAGCCTCTCTAAATCGAGAGGCTGTAGCAAGTTATAACCTTATATAGACTCGGCGAATAACTCTCGACCTATTAGCATACGACGAATTTCTGAAGTACCTGCGCCAATTTCATATAATTTAGCATCACGTAACAAACGACCTGCTGGAAATTCATTGATGTAACCATTTCCGCCAAGTAATTGAATAGCATCTAAGGCCATTTTTGTCGCAAGTTCTGCAGCAACTAAGATAACACCGGCCGCATCTTTACGTGTGGTTTCACCTCTGTCGGCCGCTTGTGCACATAAATAAGCATAAGATTTAGCCGCATTCATTTGGGTGTACATATCGGCAATTTTACCTTGGATCAATTGGAACTCACCAATGGATTGACCGAACTGTTTGCGGTCATGAATATAAGGAACAACTAAGTCCATACACGCATCCATAATACCTAAAGGTCCACCGGTTAATACGATACGCTCGTAATCAAGGCCAGACATTAAGACTCGAACGCCTTTACCTTCTTCACCTAAAATGTTTTCTGCTGGTACTTCACAGTCTTGGAAAACTAATTCACAGGTGTTTGAACCGCGCATACCTAATTTGTCTAATTTTTGATGACGAGAAAAACCTGGGTAATCACGCTCAACGATAAAAGCAGTAATGCCTTTTGAACCCGCTGAAGTATCAGTCTTTGCGTAAATAACATAAACGTTGGCATCAGGACCATTGGTGATCCACATTTTGTTGCCATTTAAAATATACTTGTCGCCTTTTTTGTCGGCGCGCAATTTCATGCTGACTACATCAGAACCTGCATTAGGTTCACTCATCGCTAATGCGCCAATATGCTCACCGCTACAAAGTTTTGGTAAATATTTAGCTTTTTGTTCATGCGAACCGTTTTTGTTTAATTGATTTAAACAAAGGTTAGACATAGCACCGTAACTTAGACCAACAGAAGCAGACGCACGTGAAATTTCTTGCATTGCCACCATATGTTCTAAATAGCCTAAGCCTGAACCGCCATATTCTTCGTCAACGGTCATGCCTAATAAGCCTAAATCACCAAATTTGCGCCATAAATCATTTGGGAATTCGTTATCAATATCTATTTGTGCGGCACGTGGAGCAATTTCGTCACGAGAGAAAGCGTTAACTGACTCGCGGATCATCTCAACGGTTTCGCCTAGATTAAAGTTTAATGATGAAAAAGTAGAAATCATGTTATTTCCTTAGCTTAGTTAGCTACGTAAAGTTATGCGTTAGGTTTTTGTATTGTCGATAGCTGATAAAGTAGCTAAACAGCTTTCTTCTAAATTTGTTAATTCCATCAACACCACTTTTATATCGTCGAGTTGTTGATGTAAGTCTGATTTTTTTTGTTCAATAATATCCATCATCAGTTTTAATTGGCTGGCGCTGGTATTGTCTAAATCGTATAATTCAAAGATGCGACCTGTTTCGGCTAATGAAAACCCCAAGCGTTTACCGCGTAAAATTAACTTTAGTCGAACTTTATCTCTTTGGTTATAAATTCGAGTTTGTCCTTTGCGAGTCGGGGCAAGCAAGCCTTGATCTTCGTAAAAACGAATACTGCGAGTCGTAATATCGAACTCTTTAGAAAGATCGCTGATTGAAAAAGTCCGTGCTTTTAATTCTGCCATGAAAAACTCTACATTTATGTTATGCACTCACCTTACAGGAAGTTTACGTTAACGTAAAGTAAGAGCTTTTTTCATCAAGCTGCTAATAAATATCCCGTCAATAATTTACCCGCTCAGTTAAAATCGTTACTATATAAATTGGCTATAATTGTGTCCTTACTATTAAAGTTTACGTTGGCGTAAACGTCAAATATAAGTTATGGTGTTAATCATTAATTTATCCCTTTTTATTTTTATCTCGGAGAGCTTTCATGTCTACTACAGATCCTATTGTTATTGTTTCAGCGTCTAGAACCCCTATGGGTGGTTTTATGGGCGGATTATCTGCTGTAACTTCACCTGACTTAGGCGCAACGGCTATACGCGGCGCACTTGCTGCGGCAAATATTGCTAACGATCAAGTTGATGAAGTAATCATGGGGTGTGTATTGCCTGCAGGTTTAAAACAAGCGCCTGCTCGTCAAGCAGCTTTGGCGGCTGATTTGGCATTATCAACAGTTTGTACCACCATTAATAAAGTCTGTGGCTCTGGAATGAAAGCAGCAATGCAAGCACATGACTCACTGATGGCTGGCTCTATTAATGTTGCTGTTGCCGGTGGTATGGAAAGCATGACTAATGCACCGCACCTTTTACCTAAAGGTCGCAGTGGTATAAAAATGGGACATGGTCAAATTCTTGATCATATGATGACTGATGGTTTAGAAAATGCCTATGATGGTATAGCTATGGGGTGTTTCGCACAAGAAACTGCCGATGATGCTGGGTTTACTCGTGAAGACATGGATGAATATGCTATTCGCTCATTAGCACGTGCCAATGCAGCGATTGCTGCTGGTGCTTTCGAAAATGAAATATCGCCAGTAACGATTAAATCTCGTCGTGGCGACTCTGTCTTTGCAATAGATGAACAGCCGGGTAATGCCCGCCCTGATAAAATACCTTCATTACGTGCCGCTTTTAAAAGAGACGGGACTATTACGGCTGCAAACTCTAGCTCTATTTCAGATGGTGCTGCGGCATTAGTGATGATGAAACAGTCAGAAGCAGAAAAACGTGGTCTACGCCCTTTATGTAAAATTGTTGCTCATGCAACGCATGCACAAAAACCTGAAGAATTTACGGTAGCACCCGTTGGCGCAATGAATAAAGTTTTAGCAAAAGCAAACTGGACGGCTGCAGATGTTGATCTATGGGAAATTAATGAAGCATTTGCCATGGTTACCATGTTAGCGATTAAAGAATTAGCCTTAGATGTTGAAAAAGTCAATGTCAATGGTGGCGCTTGTGCACTGGGTCATCCTTTAGGTGCTAGTGGTGCTCGTATTATGGTAACGTTAATCCATGCATTGAAAAACAAAGGTTTATCAAAAGGTTTAGCCTCTCTTTGTATTGGTGGTGGTGAAGCTACAGCGATTGCGGTTGAAATGTTTTAGACCATTAAGTTCGCTGTTATTTTCAGGTAATGCTGATAAAAATTAAATTTTTAAAGCCGCTATGTTAAGTCATTGCGGCTTTTTTATTAATGCTCAATTGATTGCACAGAGGTATTTTGAACAAAGACAAGGGTTTTAGCTAGTGGAGTAGTGCGATAATTTTTTCACCATAAAGCTCAAGTTTTGTTTTACCTATACCATTAACGTTTAATAGTTGCGTTGAGTTTTTGGGATTAGCTCTGGCTATATCCATTAAGGTAGCGTCATGAAAAATAACGAATGATGGTACATTTCTCTCTTTTGCCCATAATGCTCTTTGTTGCTTGAGCTTTTCAAATACGCTTTCTTCTTGTGCTGATAAATTGCTGGCATTAGGTTGTTTTGATTTTCGCGCAAGCTTCGCCTTACCGTATTCTTTTACTTTGAGTTGTATGGTCAGTTCGCCTTTTAATAAAGGTCGAGATTTTTCAGTAAGTTTTAAAGCGCCATATTCCATTTCTACAGCTAAATATCCCATTGAAATGAGTTGCCTAAACACCGTTTGCCATTCCTCTGCTTTGTGCTCTTTACCAATACCATAGGTAGAAAGTTGTTGGTGGTTGACCTGGATAACTTTAGGGGTTTGCTTACCTAGCAAGACATCAATTTGATGGCCTACGCCAAATCTTTGGCCCGTTCGATAAACCGTTGAAAGTGCTTTTCTAGCGGCAGCAGTGCCATCCCATGTTATGGGGGGATTCAAACAGTTATCACAATTCCCACAAGGCTCAGCTAACGTTTCACCAAAATAATTGAGTAATACTTGCCGGCGGCAAGAGCACACTTCGCAATAACCAAGCAGGGCATCAATTTTACGTTGAGTTATAAACTTGAACTGTTCATTACCAGTACTTTGACTTGTCATTTGTTTTAGCTTAATAACATCTTGCATGCCATACGCTAACCAAGTATTGGCGGGCATACCATCACGGCCTGCTCGGCCAGTTTCTTGGTAGTAGGCCTCAATACTTTTAGGTAAATTTAAATGGGCAACAAACCTAACATCGGGCTTATCAATACCCATACCAAAGGCAATGGTGGCAACAATTATGATGCCGTCTTCTCTGAGAAAACGTTGTTGATTGCTATCTTTAATATTATTGGCCAAACCTGCATGATAAGGCAAAGCAACTTTTCCTTGTTCACTCAGCCATTGAGCTGTGGCCTCAACAGATTTTCTTGAAAGACAATAAACGATACCAGCATCATTGTTATGTTCGGTATTGATAAATTTAAGGAGCTGTTCTTTGTTATTTTTTTGTTCACTGATCCGATACTGAATATTGGGTCTGTCAAAACTATGAACAAAGATTTTAGCAGCCGTTAAATTTAATACTTGAACAATTTCATCTCGCGTTTTCATATCCGCTGTCGCTGTTAAGGCAATTTTAGGCGTGTGGGGATATCGCTGGCTGATAATGGACAGTTGTTGGTATTCAGGTCTGAAATCGTGACCCCATTGTGAAACACAATGTGCTTCATCAAAGGCAAAGAGTGCAATGGTAATATTATCAATAAGGTTTAGAAAATAATCACTCAATAGTCGCTCTGGCGCAACGTACAATAAGTCGACATTGCCTGATCTTATTAGCTGCTCGACACGATTTTGTTCTTCATGGTCCTGCGACGAATTTAAAAACTCTGCTTTTACGCCTTGTAGTTTTAGCGCATCAACTTGATCTTTCATTAACGCTATTAGTGGCGACACCACTATGCCTACGCCATCACGGACTATCGCTGGTATTTGATAACATAATGACTTTCCACCACCGGTTGGCATAAGCGTAAAAACATCTGCGCCACTGATTAATTCACTAATTATTTTCGCTTGTTGATGTCGAAAGTCAGCGTAACCAAAGGTATTTTGTAAAACCGATTTTGCCGTATTGATATCCATATTGATTTCCTTTTTAACGCTAGACAAGTCAGTGAAATTAAATAGCATAGATTAAGTGATATTAAGTGGTGAGTATTAAATAGCGGGTTAAAAGTTAAGTATAGATGATGTTATCGCGTAACCTTGAGTATAGCAGGCAATGATTATTTACTTTTAACGAGCAATTATATGATAAAGGTATCATCAACGCCGTTATAAATGAAGGTGAGTAAAATTAGACTACTATAGTTAACGCTTTGCTATTGTGGTCAACAGTTAGCTATTGGCTAAATAAATTGCTAATACTCGTACTGCTAGTTATTTTTTTAAGCACTGTGACGAGAGTCACGATATTGCTTTGGTGACATTCCTAGCGATTTTTTAAACAGGCGTGAAAAATAGTAAGGGTCGCTATATCCCAAGCCCTCACTAATATCTTTAATAGTCTGTGAGCTATTATCAAGCTCAGAGCAGGCGCGTTGAATTTTCATATTAATAAAGTGCTGTATTGGTGATGTATCGGTGAGTTCTTTAAACTTCTTTGAAAAATGAAATTTAGATAGCTGGCTGTAATGCGCTAATGTATCCAAACTCAATTCTTGATGAAGATTATTGCGCATTAAACGTTCGACCGCATCAATATCAAAAGTAGAACTTTTATTAAAGTCAGTTAAACGCAACTGTAATGCTAAAAAGCTTAAGGTTTGCTGTAAAATATGTACCGCGTGAATAACATTAGTAGCGGTATAGCCGCGGCGACCTAGCGCTAATAAATTGTCAAAATCTCGGATCACTTCATCTACATTCCCGACGTGTGCGAGGCCATCATCCATTTTCATTAATAAACGTTCGGCAAAATTACTGGCGAGATCGCCTTTAAAATTTAACCAATAGACTTTTCCTGACTTGTTTTTAATTTCACTGTTATTTTCTCTGTTAATGGCGGTAAATTTAAAACTCGCATTGGCTGGTATAATAACAAGATCGCCCGATTTAACTTCTCTAACTTTGTTTTTATAGTCTAGAGTTGCGCTAGTTGATTGACAATAAAGTAAGCTGTGATGGTCACTGTTTTTTTTATTTATTTGATAAGAAATATCTGAATGCTTCCCAAGCGATAATGGATAAAGACTGGAGGTTAGCGGATGAACTTGCAATTTTTTCAATAAAAAAACGGGAATAAGTAAACGAATATCATCAATGATAGTTGCTGTTTTTATCGGCTTTGCTGACTTTGATTGTTGAAGCATAATTAATAAGCTACGCGTTTTTATTCCATAACAAGATAGTCCATCAAATTAGCAATAAAATCAATGTTAATACCATTTTCTTTATGATTTAATATTATTAATAAAAAATTTAAATAGCAATTCAGCACCAAAAATTACACCTACAAATATTACACCTATAATGGTGAGTAAGTTAATAAAAGAGAATTCAAAATGACAACTGAAAGATACCAACTCAAGAATAAAATTAGAATTGTCACTGCCGCATCACTTTTTGATGGGCACGATGCTGCGATTAATATTATGCGCCGAATTTTACAATCAAGTGGTGCTGAAGTTATTCATTTGGGCCATGACCGCAGTGTTGAAGAAGTGGTTAATACCGCGATTCAAGAAGATGCTAATGCTATTGCGATGACTTCTTATCAAGGTGGGCATAACGAATATTTTAAATATATGTACGACTTACTTAAAGAACGAGGTTGTGAACATATTCGTATCGTTGGCGGCGGCGGTGGCGTGATACTACCTGACGAAATTAAAATGCTACAAGATTATGGTATTACCCGTATTTATTCTCCTGATGACGGCCGTGCACTGGGTTTATTAGGCATGATTGATGACATGTTAGAGCGCTGTGATTTTAAAACTGGCGTCAATGTTAAAAAAGACGATGTTGCTAATTTAAAGAAAAATGACAAACAAGCGATTGCGCGTTTAATTTCAGCGGCTGAAAATGCGCCAAAAGAAAATAAAGCCGATTTAGAGAAAATTCGTAAAATTGCTTCAGCAAGTAAAACACCGGTATTAGGTATTACCGGTACCGGTGGTGCAGGTAAATCTTCGCTAGTTGATGAATTAATTCGCCGCTTTTTAATGGCAACAGCAGACAGCAAAATTGCCATTGTTTCGGTTGACCCGTCTAAGCGTAAAACCGGTGGTGCATTACTCGGTGACCGAATTCGTATGAATGCGGTAAACAATGATCGCGTTTACATGCGTTCGTTAGCCACACGTCAGTCAAATTTGGCATTGTCTGTTTATGTTAATGACACTTTAGAAATTTTAAAAGCGACCGATTTCGACTTAATTATTCTAGAAACTTCGGGTATTGGTCAATCAGATACCGAAATTGAAGAACATTCCGATGTTTCTTTATATGTAATGACGCCAGAGTACGGCGCGGCAACACAATTAGAAAAAATCGATATGCTCGATTTTGCTGATATTATTGCGCTCAATAAATTTGATAAACGGGGCGCTTTAGATGCCTTGCGTGACGTGAAAAAACAATATAAACGTAACCGTGGCATGTTTGAAGCCGGTGATGATGAAGTACCCGTTTACGGCACGATAGCTTCACAATTTAACGACCGTGGTATGACCGAATTATATAATGCGGTGATCACAGCATTAAACACTAAAGCGGGCTTAATTGTTGGCGATATTCTCTCTACCGAAGGCACATTAGCCAATAAAAGTAGCGTGATCCCAGGTAATCGTATTCGTTATTTATCTGAAATATCAGAAAGTAATCGCGGTTATGATGCTTGGGTTGAAAAACAAACAACGGTTGCACAAAAACTTTATGGTATTCATCAGGCGATTGAAACGGCAAAAGACACTGAAACGGTGGTTTCTGCTGATTTAGTGACGCAACTTGAAGCGCTTTATACTCAAGTCGAATTAGACTTAGACCCTAAAAACAAATTATTACTCGAGCAATGGGCGACTAAAGTTCAGCGTTATAAAGACCCTGAATTTAAATTTAAAGTACGAGACAAAGAACTGTCGATAGCCACTCATTCAAAATCACTTTCTGGTAGCGATATCCCTAAAATTAGTATGCCTAAATATCAGGGGTGGGGCGATATCTTAAAGTGGAACTTACAAGAAAATGTACCGGGTGAATTTCCGTATACCGCTGGTTTATTCCCCTTTAAGCGTGAAGGCGAAGACCCAACACGTATGTTCGCGGGTGAAGGCGGCCCAGAAAGAACCAACCGTCGTTTTCATTATGTTTCAAAAGGTATGCCGGCTAAACGCTTATCAACAGCATTTGATTCAGTGACCCTATACGGTAACGATCCAGCTATTCGTCCTGATATTTATGGAAAAATAGGTAATGCCGGCGTTTCTATTTGTTGTTTAGATGATGCCAAGAAACTGTATTCTGGTTTTGACTTAGCCCATGCGATGACGTCAGTTTCCATGACCATTAATGGCCCTGCGCCGATGTTGTTAGGTTTTTTCTTGAATACCGCTATCGATCAACAATGTGAGCGTTTTATTACCGAAAATGGTTTGGAAAAAGAAGTAGCCGCAACCATAGCTAAAATTTATAAAGACAAAGGCTGTGAACGTCCAAGCTATCAAGGTGAATTACCCGATGGCAACGACGGTTTAGGTTTGATGTTAATTGGTGTTACTGGCGATCAAGTTTTACCTCCAGCGGTATATCAAGCGATAAAAGCTAAAACCTTAACGCTAGTGCGTGGCACGGTACAAGCCGATATTTTAAAAGAAGATCAAGCGCAAAATACCTGTATTTTCTCCACTGAATTTGCCCTACGTTTAATGGGTGATGTGCAAGAGTACTTTATTGAAAAAGGTGTGCGTAATTTCTATTCAGTGTCTATTTCTGGCTATCATATAGCAGAAGCTGGTGCGAATCCGATCACTCAATTGGCGTTAACGTTGGCAAACGGTTTTACTTTTGTTGAATATTACTTAAGCCGCGGTATGGACATTAATGAATTTGGTCCTAACTTATCGTTTTTCTTCTCAAACGGTATCGACCCAGAATACGCTGTCATTGGCCGAGTGGCTCGTCGTATTTGGTCAAAAGCGATGAAGAATAAATATGGTGCCAATGCTCGTGCACAAATGTTGAAATATCATATTCAAACATCAGGTCGTTCATTGCATGCTCAAGAAATTGATTTCAATGATATTCGTACCACATTACAAGCACTTTATGCGATAAACGATAACTGTAACTCTTTGCATACTAATGCTTATGATGAAGCTATTACTACGCCTACCGAAGACAGTGTTCGTCGTGCGATGGCGATTCAATTAATCATCAACCGTGAATTAGGACTTTCTAAAAATGAAAACCCTATTCAAGGCGCGTTCATTATTGAAGAGTTAACTGACTTAGTTGAAGATGCGGTATTAACTGAATTTGATCGTATTAACGAACGTGGTGGTGTACTTGGTGCCATGGAAACTATGTATCAGCGTGGTAAAATTCAAGAAGAAAGTATGTATTACGAGCATTTAAAGCACTCAGGTGAATATCCTATTATAGGTGTAAATACTTTCCTTAGTTCAACGGGCTCGCCAACGATTGTGCCTGAAGAAGTTATTCGCGCTACCGAAGAAGAAAAAACTTATCAAATTGATATGTTAGCGAGTTTAAACAAAGCTAATGCAGCAGAAGTAGAAGTCTTACTTAAGCGTTTACAAACAGCCGCCATTAATCATGAAAATATTTTTGAATTAATGATGGATGCTTGTAAGGTTTGTTCTTTAGGGCAAATTGTTAGTTCGTTATTTGAAGCAGGCGGTCAATATCGTCGCAATATGTAACACTAGTAGATAGTCAGTTTATTAGATTAGAGTAAAGTAGTGCCTGTGCACTACTTATGCTTTGATGTTAATTCTTCATACACCTTTATTTAGATAATTGAATAGGAATAATTATGTCAACGTTGATCACGGAGTTAAGGCAAGTACCAGAAAAATTTACGGCTTTTCGTATTCATCAAATACAAGAGGGTGATAAGAAAAAAATCACCAGTGGGTTTGAGCAAGTTGGTATTGATGATTTAACCGCAGGTGAAGTGGTTATTAAAGTCGCCTATTCAGACATTAATTATAAAGATGCTCTAGCTGCCACAGGGAAAGGAAGAATCTTACGTACTTATCCCTTAGTAGGCGGTATTGATTTGTCGGGTGTTGTGGTTAGCTCTGTTGATGACAGGTTTGAAGCCGGCGATAAAGTGCTGGTTTGCGGCGCACAATTATCTGAACTCTATGATGGTGGTTACAGTGAGTATGCGCGGGTAAAAGCAGATTCAGTCGTGGCATTGCCAACAGGCATGAGTTTACGTGATGCGATGGCACTCGGTACCGCAGGATATACTGCCGCTCTTGCTATTCAGCGTATGGAAGATAATGGTCAAATTCCAGAGCGAGGTCCTATTGTCGTCACTGGCGCTACCGGTGGTGTTGGTAGTTTTGCTATTAATATGCTGTCAAATATTGGTTATGAAGTGATTGCTTTTACGGGTAAAACAGAACAAGAAGATTATTTAAAAGCGCTCGGTGCGGCTAAACTTATTAGTCGTCATGATATTGAAATGGGCAGCAAACCGCTAGAAAATGCACAGTGGGGTGGGGCGGTCGATAGTGTTGGCGGTGAAACGTTAGCTTGGTTAACACGCACCACTCATGTTTGGGGAAATATTGCTTCAATTGGTTTAGCCGGTGGCTTCAAATTAGAGACCACTGTTATGCCCTTTATATTAAGAGGCGTGAGCCTACTTGGTATTAACTCAGTCGAAATGCCACTTTCAGTGCGCACGCAAGGATGGAAAAGATTAGCAACAGATTTAAAACCAACAAAACTTGATCTGATTTCTCCTACGACCATTGAATTTCGAGACTTAGGGAATGCATTTGACGCTTACGTCGATGGCACGGTTACCGGACGAACTGTCGTAGCGATTGATGCTAGTCTTTAAATAGCTATCAAAGAGAACATTAACCCGTAAAAAATCGGAGCTAAATTAAATGACAGATGTGATATTTAAAGAGTTAAGCAGCAATAATAATAAACTGATAGCTATAGCAGAACTTAATGCGCCTAAATCGCTTAATGCATTAAATCTTTCGATGATTAAGCTGTTAACCAAAAAACTGTCGTCTTGGCAGCAAGATGACAATATCGCGATGGTTATTTTACAGGGCGCGGGTGAAAAAGCGTTTTGTGCTGGTGGAGATGTTGTTAGCCTGTATCACTATTTACACGAACTAGACACACCAATAGATGATGATGTCATTACATCAGGCTTCGCTAATGAATTTTTTAGTGAAGAATATGTACTTGACCAATTAATTCATAATTTTAATAAACCCATTATGATCTGGGGAGATGGTTATATCATGGGCGGCGGCATAGGTTTATTTGCTGGTGCCAGTCATCGTGTAACCACAGAGCGCACTTTGATGGCAATGCCAGAAGTATCAATAGGGCTATTTCCTGATGTAGGGTCGAGTTGGTTTTTAAATAAAACACCAGAAGATCTTGGTTTGTTTTTAGGGATCACCGGTGCTGTGTTTAATGCCGTAGATGCTAATTATCTTGGCTTGTCGGATTATATTATTGATAGTTCATCTAAAAATGGTGTTTTTGATCACTTACTAACAGTTGACTGGCAAGACAATAATCGAAATCACTCTCTGCTAAAGCAAGCATTGACCGAGTTTTCGAACCGTTTTGAACACCATTTACCCAATGAGGTAAAAAACAATGAAGTGGCTATAGCAAAATTATTAGCTTTCGATAATATTGCTGATATACACACAGCGATTTTAAATGTACAAACAGACAATAATTGGCTGAATAAGGCAAAAAACAAATTACTGGCGGGTAGCCCATTGAGTGCTTGTATTATATATAGGCAGTTACAAACGACTAAAACGCTAAGTTTGAGTGAATGTTTTACTTCAGAGTTAAATTTAATCCTTCGTTGTTGTCAGTATACTGAAGCTCGCGAAGGTATTAGGGCATTATTAGTCGATAAAGACAAAAATCCAAATTGGGCTTTTTCAAATATTAGTGATGTTGACCATAAATTAGTTGATTGGTTTTTTAGCGCTATCAACGAAAAAATATAATAGAGATAAAGGAAAAACAATGGATTTGAATGATAAAGTTATCGTCATCACCGGCGGTGGACAAGGCCTAGGACGTTCTATGGCTATTAGCTTAGCAACGAATGGTGCTAAATTAGCGTTAATCGATTTAAATGAAACGTTACTACAAGAAACAGTAAAACTTATTGAAGCAGCAGGTTCATCGGCAAAGTATTATTTAGCCAACGTCACCAATGAAAGTGAAGTAGAAGCTATTTTTAGCCAGATTAATGATGATTTTTCGGGTATCGACGGCTTAATTAACAATGCCGGCATTTTACGTGACGGTATGTTCGTTAAAGCTAAAGATGGAGTCGTTGCTAAGAAAATGTCATTGGATCAGTTTCAATCAGTCATCGATGTTAATTTAACGGGTGTTTTCTTATGTGGTCGCGAAGCTGCTGTTCACATGATTGAAGGTAAACGTAAAGGTGTCATTATTAATATGTCGTCCATCGCAAGAGCCGGTAATATGGGACAAACCAATTATGCTGCATCTAAAGCGGGTGTTGTCGCGATGACCGTTACTTGGGCGCGCGAGTTAGGGCGTCATGGTATTCGCGTTGGTGCTATTGCCCCTGGTGTTATTCGCACCGCAATGACTGATGCGATGAAACCAGAAATGCGTGACCGTTTAGAAAAAATGAAACCTGTTGGCCGCTTAGGTGAAGCAGATGAAATTGCTCACACCGTAAAGTATATTTTTGAAAATGAGTTTTTTACCGGCCGTGTCGTAGAAATTGATGGCGGTCTTTGCATGTAACAATTATCTGCTGTTTATTAACAGCAGATATTGAGCAAAATGTCGTTCTTAGATATCTATGCTGCAAATCATTTGTTAATTCGTGCAGCAAAATATTTAAGAGCGATGGCTTAATTAATTAATCTATCAAAAAACCTATCATTAGCCGCTGAGTCAAAAGAAATTAACTATGAAAAAAGCACTGTTTTTAGACAGGGACGGCATTATCAATGTTGACCATGGTTACGTTTATAAAAAAGAAGCATTTGAATTTGTCGAAGATATCTTTACTGTTTGTTTGGATGCGCACAATAAAGGTTATGAAATATTTGTCATTACTAACCAATCGGGTATTGCTAGAGGCAAATATACTGTTGAGCAATTTAATCAACTGACTCTGTGGATGGTAAAGCAATTTAAATCGAAAGGGATCGTAATTGCAGATGTCTATCATTGCCCTCATCATCCAGATAAAGGCGTTGGTGAATACAAGGTGGCCTGTGATTGTAGAAAACCAGAACCTGGTATGATTTTATCAGCTGCTAAAAAGCATGACATTGATTTGGCAAAGAGTATTTTTATTGGTGATAAAGTATCAGATATGCAGGCTGCTGAGCGTGCTGGTATAAAAAGTAGGATATTGCTTGTTGATCAATATAGCGATAATGAGGCGATTAAAGCAGACCGTATCAATAAAATTAGCGAAGCTAGCGCGTATATTAGCTAAATTGTTCGATAAATAAGCGAACAAACGTTTATTTCAAAGTTATTACAAAAAAGGGTTGACGCCCAGCGAGAAATGTCTAGAATGCGCTCCAGTTCCAAGGGGTTCAGTCAAAACGAACCACGAAAGAGCTGTTTTGATAAGTTATCTACATC
>NZ_JACGVR010000019.1:0-82249 GCF_014077325.1 Colwellia sp. BRX8-5 | reverse complement strand
TTTAGGCAAAAAAAAACGCATTACTTAAAAAAGAATGCGCAATAAAAACATAACTACTAAGGGAAACATAAACACTTATAAAGTAAGAGTGTTAGTTGTGTTTTTAGTTCCATTTATTTAGCTATTTTTTTTCATTGTTTTATTGGCAGAGTCGTTGGTGATTAAATCGGTTGTTACTGACAAAATGCTGATAAACGTTTATTAGAATTTAGGCAAAAAAAAACGCATTACTTAAAAAAGAATGCGCAATAAAAACATAACTACTAAGGGAAACATAAACACTTATAAAGTAAGAGTGTTAGTTGTGGTTTTAGTTCCATTTATTTAGCTATTTTTTTTCATTGTTTTATTGGCAGAGTCGTTGGTGATTAAATCGCTTTTTTTGATAAAATGCTGATACACGTTTACTGGAATTTAGGCAAAAAAAAACGCATTACTTAAAAAAGAATGCGCAATAAAAACATAACTACTAAGGGAGAAACATAAACACTGTTAAGTAAGAGTGGCAGTTCTAGTTTTAGTTCAATAATGTTTCATTTAAAATGAAAAATATTTTTTACACTACTACTCTCACTATTATCTAGTTGGTATAAGGTCGTCTTTCTGGCATGATAACAATATCCAATCCAATAACGTACTGATGTTATGTCGTTTATTAAACCTTTTCTTATTTCATTGTTCAGCATCATACTCCTCTCAAGTTGTGCTACATCACCGCCAAAAAATCCTGAAAATATCTGTGAAATTTTTCGTGAACACCGTGATTGGTATTTTGCTGCCAAAGAAGTGCGTGAGCGTTGGGGAGTGCCTATCCATGTGCCCATGAGTATGATGTTCCAAGAAAGTTCATTTAGAGCCGATGCGTTGCCTCCTAGAGACTATTTACTGGGTTTTATCCCTTGGGGTCGGGTAAGTACTGCTTACGGTTACTCTCAAGCAAAAACGATGACTTGGGATGATTATATTAAAGAAACAGACAATTCTGGCGCCGACCGTGATGACTTTGACGACGCTATCGATTTTATGGGTTGGTTTATATTTAAAACACAGAAAATTAATAAGGTCTCTAAATGGGATGCTTACAACCAATATTTAAATTATCACGAAGGTTGGGGGGGCTTTAAACGTCGCTCTTATAAACAGAAGCCTTGGCTGGCAAAAGTCGCCCGCAAAGTCGATAACCGAGCACGGCGCTACAGTAGCCAATTAAAAAGCTGTGAAGCAGATTTAAATCATGGTTGGCTATGGCGATTATTTTTTGCATAAAGTTTATTTGTCGATATAACTGTAATTAGCTTTGTGAGCATGGTCTTTTATAAAAAGGTCATGCTTTTTAGTTTTAAGGCTAAATTAAAGCCAATGATTGTTCGCCGAGTTACATAACATAAGTAGTGATAACATGTAGCATAAATAGTGCTTATATAATCTCTTTGCAGTAAAAATGCTCGCAAAGGCTTTCGTTTCTTATCATAAAAATTATTGTAAAAAAAACTTCATAAATATTAAAGAAAGGCATTGCATTATTTGAGGGCTGGCTCTTATTGGGCTGCGTTTTGTTATCCACAGAAATTGTGGAAAAATCATTATTAGATCAAGTGGTGTGAATAACTCTGTGAATAACTTTGTGGCTTGCTGCTATTATCCACAAAAGAAGAAATAAGAGCATCTAAAAGTAATTGTTACTATGATAAGGATTTCATAAAAAAAGGCCTTAAAATGATGATTTAAGGCCTTGTGTTATATCTGTGGTGTAACCAAACTTGCTACTTTTCTTTATCATTATCGAGATAAAGTTCAGGAAGGATCCTAACTGTTTTGATCATATTATCTGAGACATCAACAATTTCTAAAGGGTAACCTGCTATACGTACACTTAAATTAGCTTCTGGTATATCTTCTAAATATTCGATAATTAAGCCGTTTAATGTTTTAGGGCCATCGGTAGGGAAATTCCATGTCATTTCTTTATTAATATCCCTCACCGTAGCACTACCATCGACTAAATAACTGCCATCAGGTTGTGCATTAACCTCTTCACTTGTCGTCGGCGTCATCGTTGTTGTAAAGTCACCAACGACTTCTTCCAAAATATCTTCTAGGGTTACTAAGCCTTGAATGTCACCATATTCATCGACGACTAAGCCTAATCGTTCTTTGGCATGCTGAAACTTTAATAGTTGCACATTCAGGGTGGTGCCTTCGGGAATGAAATATAATTCTTTTATTGCTCTGATTAAGGTGGTTTTAGTAAATTGATTTTTGAATAAGAGTTTCAAGGCATCACGTAGATGAATATAACCAACAACATCATCCATATTGTCTCGATACAATAACACACGGGTATGGTTTGATTGTGCCAGTTGTTTTTGAATCTTTTTCCAGTCATCATTAATATCAATGCCCACTAACTCATTACGTGGGATCATAATATCTTCAACGGTCACTTTCTCTAAATCAAGAATACCCACCAACATATTTTGATCGCGCTCGGGTAACATAGCCCCAGAGTCATTAACAACGGTTCTAAGTTCTTCTGAGCTTAAACTGTGATGAACACGTTGTTCAGAACTAACACCGATTAATAGCAATAAACCGTTAGTGATCCAATTTACAGCAACAACGAAAGGGAACAACAGCTTCAATAAAACAGATAAGACAACTGAGCTTGGAAAAGCGATTTTTTCAGGGTATAACGCCGCTAATGTTTTTGGGGTTACTTCAGAAAATATAAGCACAACAAGTGTTAATGCAATGGTTGCAACCAACACACCCATGTCACCAAATAAACGTAAGCCGATAATAGTGGCAATCGCAGAGGCCGCTATATTAACAAGATTATTGCCAATAAGTATTAAACCAATTAAACGGTCTGGACGCTCTAATAATTTACTGACGCGTTTAGCACCTTGATGATTTTGTTTTTCTAAATGGCGAAGTCGATAGCGGTTAAGCGACATAATGCCAGTTTCAGATCCTGAAAAATAGGCTGATAGAATAATTAGAATGCCAAGAATGGCAAAGAGCATTTCCGTTGATATGTTGTCCAAAAAAGGAACCCTATGTTGTGTTATAGATAGTCATTAAGTACGTTATATACTTATTTAATGACCATTATTTTGATAATTTACAGTAAAATAAATTCTTTAACAAATCGACTACCGAAATATGCCAATGTTAATAAAGCACTACCGGTAACCATTAATATTAATACTCGATGTCCTCGCCAACCCCTATTGTAATGACCCCAGAGTATCGTTGAATAGACCAGTAGGGCTAATACAGACAAGATTGTTTTATGTAAGTTTTCGTGTGAGATCATCCCATCTAAAAATAAGAAGCCAATCACTTGGCTGAGTAATAAAAAACTCGTGCCAATACTTAATATAATAAAAAGCTGACCTTCAACTTGCATCAATGGCGGTAAATGACTGACCGCCGCTAAATTTTTTGTTTTTAATTTTAAATGGATATAAGCCACTTGAAACGCATAAAGTGTTGCAATGACCAGCGTACAATAAGATAGCAGTGCAAGCGTCACATGGCTTATTACACTTAATTGATGATTAATTAACGGGGCTTGTTCTACACTCGGTATGAAGACCATCAAAAATTGCCAAATCCCCGCAAAACCATAAATAACCGGCAACAGTAGATTCACTTTAAAGCGTAAGGCAAATGCAGAGACTGATAAACAAATAATTAAACTGACTAAAGAAATAACGTTAGGCAATGCAAAGTTAATATCTGCTTGAGCAACTAAAAACTGTGCATTACTTAACGTGTGAAGCACCATAGCTAAACAGCCAAAAAATAATACAAAAACTAAATTAGGCCCTTTAGGGTGAAATAAACGTAATAACATTGCAGAAGTTGCTACAGCATAAGCAAAAAATGCAATTAAAGAACAAATATCCGAAAAACTCACAACGTGCTCCCACACAAGAACTTAAAAGTTAGGTAATTATACCTGCAAACGATTCTATCAGAATGCGGGTAATACACCCTATATTAAAACTATAAAACTAATTTTCTTAAAGGCTTTATCGATAAAAAGGCAATTAGCCCTGCGCAAGTTAACCCAAACCAAAAGGGTAGTAACTCATGGCTATGTTGCATTTGCTGCGTAATATTAATATCAAAAAACGCCAAGCCCCAATCAAGTAGTAAGCCAAAGCCAATTGCACACGACGAAATACCTAATAAATACCGGATTAAAACACTGCTGCCCATTTCATTTTTAATGACGCCCAATGTTGAGATATTGGTTGCAGGGCCAGCCATCATAAAGACCAACGCCGTGCCAGGAGATATACCGGCTAAAATAAAGCCAGCGGCGACAGGGGTCGATGCAGTGGCACAAATATACATAGGGATTGATATAACGATCATCACTAACATTGCGCCTAAACCACTACCGTAGCTAAGTAAAAAAGATGCGGGTAAAAATGTTTTTATTAACGTGGCAAAAACCAAGCCGACTAATAACCAAATAATGATATCGTCTATCAATTGCGTTGCCGCGTAATGAATACCTGAGGTGGTTTTACTGATAAAACTTGCTGATTTTGTTGGTGGTTCAGATGTTTTTTCACTGGCACAACATGAAGATTTTACATTTTCTGTCGCAAGTACAGGTTCAGTAACTACTTTTTTCTTACTTGGACAACAACTAGGTGCATCTTCAGTTGCTGATTTTGGCAGAGTAATATCTTCTTTTTTTATCGTTGAAACCAATAAGCCTGTAATAATAGCAGAAAATATCGCAGTTATTGGACGATAAATAGCAAACACGGGCCCTAATAAAGCATATGAAACAGAAACAGAGTCAACGCCTGTTTCTGGGGTCGCAACTAAGAAGGATGAGGTTGCAGAAGCGGAAGCGCCACTGCGACGTAATTCAGTCGCAACAGGGATAACACCACATGAGCATAAAGGTAAAGGTGCGCCAATGAGTGCGGCTTTAATAATAGCGAGTTTCCCTTCGCCTAAATGTTGACTTAAAATTTTAGTGGGTACCCAAGACTTCATTAAACCAGCGATGAGTAAACCTAATAATAACCAAGGACTTGCTTCAGCACTTAGGGCTAAAAAGTTTGTCAGTAATGCAGATAAATATTCCAAGACAGTCACTATATTAATTATATAAAAGTTAAACCAACCTACAGCTTACCATACTTATATTAAGGTGCATTAGTCGTTATCAAATAACGACGATTTATTTATCTGATCTGCTGTTCTTTACTCTTGTAGTTAATTGATAAATCTAACGCTAATGAGGATGAAGAAACTGAGAGGATTTGCTATTAATCCTTTCGCTTATTTTATTGGCGGGTATAATATGCAATAATTTTTATATTCAGCACAATATAGAGTCATACATGTTTGAGAATCTTTCCGATCGTTTAACGAAAACGTTAAAAAATATCAGCGGCCGTGGCCGATTAACAGAAGACAACATTAAAGAAACATTACGTGAAGTGCGTATGGCACTTCTTGAAGCGGATGTTGCCTTACCGGTTATTCGTGATTTTATCGCTAAAGTAAAAGAGAGCGCGGTTGGTCAAGATGTCTCTAAAAGTCTTACTCCAGGACAAGTCTTCGTAAAAATTGTTCAAAAAGAACTTGAACACGCTATGGGTGAAGTCAACGAGACCCTTAATTTAAAAGCGGCTCCGCCAGCTATTGTATTAATGGCTGGTTTACAAGGGGCGGGTAAAACAACCTCTGTGGCAAAGTTATCAAAATACTTAACAGAGCGTGAAAAGAAAAAGGTATTAGTCGTCAGTGTCGATGTTTATCGTCCGGCTGCTATTAAACAGCTAGAAACATTAGCAAACGAAATTAATATTGAATTTTTCCCAAGTGATATTTCGCAAAAACCAATAGATATTGCTAATGCAGCTATTGAACATGCTAAAAAGTTTTTATTTGATGTATTAATTGTTGATACTGCGGGTCGTTTACATGTCGATAAAGACATGATGACTGAGATACAAGACCTACACGCGGCTATTAATCCAATAGAAACATTATTCACCGTTGATGCAATGACGGGACAAGATGCGGCAAACACAGCGAAAGCCTTTGGTGACGCTTTACCGTTAACCGGTATCATACTGACCAAAACTGACGGTGACGCTCGAGGCGGTGCTGCGCTTTCTATTCGCCATATTACCGGCAAGCCTATTAAATTTATGGGTGTTGGCGAAAAAATTGAAGCATTAGAACCTTTCCATCCTGACCGTATTGCCTCACGTATTCTTGGTATGGGCGATGTACTTTCTTTAATCGAAGAAGTTGAACAAAAGGTTGATAAGAAGAAAGCTGAGCAATTAGCCAAAAAATTTAAAAGTGGTAAAAGTTTTGATTTAGAAGATTTTCGTGAGCAACTTGTGCAAATGAAAAACATGGGTGGCATGACTAGCATGATGGACAAATTGCCAGGTATGGGCAATATGTCAGATAAAATTAAAGATCAAATGGATGATAAATTAACCTTACGAATGGAAGCTATTATTAGCTCTATGACTAAAGGTGAACGTGAGCGTCCTGATATTATTAAAGGTTCTAGAAAACGTAGAATTGCTGCAGGTTCAGGTACTCAAATTCAAGATGTGAATCGTTTATTAAAACAATTTATGCAAATGCAAAAAATGATGAAAAAAATGTCTGGTAAAGGTGGCATGCAGAAAATGATGCGCTCAATGAAGGGCATGATGCCTCCAGGCGGTGCAGGCGGTGCAGGCGGTGGCCCAGGTGGCGGGATGTTCGGCCGTTAAGAAAAACAATATTTAATTTCAAAAGGTAGCGTTCGCTACCTTTTTTGCTTTTAGTCTTTAGTCATTTCAGGTTTATCATTAGCACTGGGCGATCTTTATACTTGCTATTTATCCTAGGAAGCGTAAAATACGCGAGCTTTTCTGTCACCTAGGGTGTCAGGAAATGTCTGGAAAATTCGTTTTAACACTTTAAATAATAGAGGGCGATATGGTAACCATTCGTTTAGCTCGTGGCGGCGCCAAAAAGCGTCCATTCTATCAGGTTGTTGTTGCAGATAGCCGTAACTCTCGCGATGGTCGTTTCATCGAGAAAGTTGGCTTTTTTAACCCAACAGCAGAAGGTCAAGCTGAGAAATTACGCTTAGACCTAGACCGTATCAACCATTGGGTTGGTCAGGGTGCTGGTTTATCTGATCGTGTGGCTAAGTTAGTTAAAGACGCTCAAGTAGCAGCTTAATTAATTTAGTAGGTTTAGGAGTTGTTGTGGAAGAAATAAATAAAGAAGTCATCTTAGGTAAAGTAGGCGCAGTTTACGGTATCAAAGGTTGGTTGAAAATTCATTCGTTCACTGATGAAACCGAAGCTATATTAGACTATTTTCCTTGGTCTCTAAAATTAGGGAATAAAATACAATCAGTCGATATATCTGATTGGCGCAAACATAATAACGGACTCGTTGTTCATGTTGCTGGTATTGATGATCGTGATATAGCCCAAAAGCTTGTCGGATCAGAAATATTTGTCAACGAAAGCGCACTAGCAGAATTGCCCGACGGGGAGTTTTACTGGCGCGATTTGATCGGCATGTCTGTTGTTACTGACAAAGGTTACGACCTTGGTCATGTTTCTGAAATTTTAGAAACTGGCGCTAACGATGTACTGGTTGTTAAAGCTAATCGTAATGACGGCTTTGGTCAAAAAGAGCGTTTAATTCCGTATCTTTTTGAACAAGTTGTAAAATCAATTAGTGCTGAAAATAAACAAATTTGTGTTGACTGGGACCCAGGTTTCTAACTTGAGTAATAGTGTTTTAACAAACAAACGATGGTATGGGGTGATAAGCCTTTTTCCTGAAATGTTTGACGCCATTACAGAGTATGGGGTGACAGGCCGAGCGATCCGTAACGGGTTAATTGAATTTCATAAGTGGAATCCAAGAGACTTTACGCACGATAAACATAGAACCGTTGATGACCGTCCTTATGGCGGTGGTCCGGGCATGTTAATGATGGTGCAACCGCTACGTGATGCTATTAAAGCTGCAAAAGCTGCTGCGAATTTCGCTGCAGATTCTGTGATAGGTGATAATAGTAGTTCTGATAAAGAACAAGTCAAGGTTATATATTTGTCGCCGCAGGGACGTAAACTCGACCAAGCTGGTGTACGCGAATTAGCACAACATAATAAGCTGCTATTTATAGCAGGGCGTTATGAAGGCATAGACGAACGATTAATTGAGTCGGAAATCGACGAAGAATGGTCTGTCGGTGATTATGTTTTGAGTGGTGGTGAACTCCCCGCAATGAACATGATCGATGCTATAGCACGTTTTGTGCCCGGTGTTTTAGGACATAATCAGTCAGCTGAGCAAGATTCTTTCTCAGAGGGTTTATTAGATTGTCCTCATTATACAAGGCCAGAAGTACTCGACACTTCAATAGAAGCTATGTCGGTACCTAAAGTGCTATTAAGTGGTAATCACGAACACATAAAGCAATGGCGTATGTTTAAGTCACTAGAAAGAACATGGACCAGAAGACCAGAACTATTAACTAACCTAGCTCTGACAGCAGAACAAAAGAAAATGTTAGCTTCTATTAAAGAAGATAATAAATGATTTTGTTGATGCCTGTGAACCCTAGGAAGAAGGTATTATGAGTAACATTATTGATATGCTCGAAAAAGAGCAGATGAAAACAGATTTACCAGCATTCGCACCAGGCGACACTGTTGTTGTACAAGTAAAAGTTACAGAAGGTGATAAATCACGTCTTCAAGCATTTGAAGGTGTAGTTATTGCAATAAAAAGCCGTGGCATCAATTCTGCATTCACTGTTCGTAAAATCTCGAACGGTGTTGGTGTAGAACGTGTATTCCAGACACATAGCCCTATTGTTGACTCTATTGAAGTCAAACGTCGCGGTGATGTACGTCAAGCTAAACTTTACTACTTGCGCGAGCTATCTGGCCGTAAAGCACGTATTAAAGAAAAATTGGCAAAAAGATAATCTCTTTTTAAGCCCGTTTTGCTTTAGCAATACGCATAAAAAAAGCCTGAATAATTCGTTATTCAGGCTTTTTTTGTTTTAGTCTATATTCTGATACAGTAATCTATCTTACTGATTCTACTGGTTGTATTCTTCTCCATTCAAGATGACTGACAAGCTATTTACCCGTCGGTTTTAGTTCGACCCTCTCACCGTAGAATAACGAGTTAAACCCTAGTTTAACGATCATATTACTTGACTGAAGATTTAAAGCTCACTGACTTTACTTACTATAGTAATTTATTAACTTAATTGGAAAGTACTAATAGCGAACATAAGTTTTGTCGCCCTTGATCGGTTTACAATCTAGTTTAGCAGTCTGATGTCATAAAGGTTGGTTAGTCATTTCTCATAATAGTTTGCAATTTAATAATGTTATTATTTTATTTTACTCTATATCGTTGAATTTAGTCGTTATTTTTATTGGTGTGCTTTTTGCATTAATAAGTGAGTAGAGTGGTTTATTTGCATAATAAAAATTATGTTATTCATTCTGCGAATATTTATTCTACGATTATTTATTATAAGAGGTAAACCCAATGAAATTTAAACTTTTAAAGCAATTAATAATAATGTGCTCTATGGTTGCAGGTGTATATGCGAATGCAGGATTAATAAGTAAAGATTACTCAGCAGCAGCAGATGGATTACTGACTGTCGATACTGTTGGTCAAACTGAGTGGTTAGATGTATCAATTTTTTATGGTATGAACTTAGATGCTCTCCAAGGTTCTAATCAGTGGGCGGCTGATGGGTTTCATTTGGCTACAGACGTAGAATTAATCTCGCTATTTAAAAATGTTGGTATCACACTGGGAGTAGACGGAACCGGTTCTCTAGGATTCGGGCTAGGACTAGGACATTCAACGGCTAGCATAGTAGCTATGCAAGATCTCCATGAAAAATTTGGCGGAGGTCCTGGCGGATTACCCTTAATACAGGGGATACTCGCTGATACGGACAACGATGGTTTAAGCAACTTAGGCGGTTTAAATGCAATATCAAGTATTGCAGCCGTTAATCTAGGTATAGATATTTGGGGAGGAGGTTTCCTAACCAATAACGTTGACGATACTGTAGGAGCATTTTTTGTACGTAGAGTTGACGTTCGTGAGCCATCTACGGTTCCTGAGCCATCGACATTTGCTATTTTTTTATTGGCAATGACAGGTTTTGCATCACGTAAATTTAAAAAACAGTCTTAAAATAGTTTATATCATAATTAATTATCGTCGATTTTAAAAGCTGATAATCCTATATATATCATCAGCTTTTTTATTATCAATAAGCATTTATTCGTTGAATAAATGCTTTATTATAAACTATAAATTCAGACATTTTTTAGCCTAATCATTAGTTAAAAATGATTACTTATTTGACTGATAGGTTTTGATCTAGATAATGCTTTTACTTACTTTGTATGGATTGTACGGAAATTTTCAGTCGTCATATAAATTATCATAAGTTGTTTTATCTAATTTGAATCGAAATGCCTTTCTCTTTGCTACATATCTGCTAATCCCTCAAGAGAGTTATATAACACAGCCCTAGGTCACGCGATAGAATCTATATCTGCTATGACTCTTTCGATACCTATAATTTTTTAATGGTAACAATAAAGATAGTAGAAGCCTCTCTATAACTGCTGGTATTAAAGCATGGGTAATTTTTAAAAGGGTAAGTGATTTTTATTCCGTTCGTGTACATGAATACCAATAACACATTATCTGATGTACTGGTTGCCGCAGTGTAATGTCTTTACCACAGGTTAATTTTGACAATATTCACTATTAACACTGTCAAAGCTAGCACACGATTTTACAGTGTTGTGAGCGCCATCAACGCTGTCTAAAACAACTTTTGTTATCTAAACAAAGGATAATAAATAATGTTATTTCTATTCAGATAGTGCTTCTAAATTGTCGTCAGTGCTGAAGAATTACAATGCGTTGTTAAATTTTCACTTAAGTTCACTTATGTTCATTTTGTGGTTTGTACATAACAACTAAACGATTATATAAAATATTATTAGTTAATTTGTTTGCTTATATCGATGCAGGTGGCAAAATAGCGACATCTAATTCATAAAGTATAAGTTTAATGACACAACAGCAACGACAAGCGTTAATTTTAGAGATGATTAAAAAAAGCGGTTTTGTCAGCATTGATGAACTTGTTGAACACTTTAAGGTGACACCACAAACGGTTCGCCGAGATCTTAATCAGTTAGCTAAAGTACAAAAAATTTCACGTCATCATGGTGGTGCCGGCATTGAATCAAGTACTGTCAATACTGATTATCAAACACGAAAAATTATGGATCTTCAGGCCAAGGAAAAAATTGCTGCTGAGTTAGTGCGCATGATACCCAATGGAGCATCTCTTTTTATCAATATCGGTACAACCACAGAAACCATTGCGCGTGCCTTATTGGATCATAAAAGCCTTCAAATTGTGACGAATAACTTAAATGTTGCTTCTATACTTGGTGCCAAGGAAGATTTCTCTGTTGTTATTGCTGGTGGCGAAGTTCGCCATAGAGATGGCGGCGTCATAGGTGAAACAACGGAAGACTTCATTAAAAATTTCCGTATGGACTTTGGTATTATTGGCATCAGTGGTATTGATATCGAAGGTTCACTTTTAGATTTTGATTACCGAGAAGTTAGAGTAGCTCAAGCTATTATTGCCAATTCACGGCAAGTGATTTTAGCGGCCGATCACTCAAAATTTGGTCGTAACGCTATGGTACGCTTAGGTAATATTAATCAAGCAGATCACTTTTTTACCGATGCTCCTCCTCCTGATGAAATACAGAAAATCCTTTCAGATCATAACGTCACTTTACATTTAGTTTAATTTATAATCATTATTTATTAGCACTAACTGTTAGCAATATATAGCTCCTTCTCCTAAGGTTTAGTTTAAAGCCTACTTGCTAAATAAATTTTTTATAATCAACAATTCTTTAATTATCAAAAAAGTATAAAGATATGTTCGTTTATGTTCGTAATTTATTGCTTTGTTTTCACATTGGTTGTATTGTTCAGCAAATAATATCAACGTTAAGTAAAGGCAAGCGACAAAATAGTGAGGGCTAAAGTAATTTCCTCTGGTCGCAACTAAGGAACAATATGAAAGATCAAAGCGTTATTTATGATTTACTCGTTATTGGTGGGGGGATCAACGGTACAGGCATTGCTGCCGATGCAACAGGTAGAGGGTTAAATGTTTTACTTTGTGAAATGAATGATCTTGCCTCCTCAACCTCATCAAATAGCAGTAAACTTATTCATGGCGGTTTACGTTATCTCGAGTACTATGAGTTTCGCTTAGTTCGAGAAGGGCTTGCTGAACGTGAGATCTTATTAAAAAATGCGCCCCATATCATATGGCCTTTACGTTTTCGTTTACCTCATCGTAGTCATCTACGCCCTTCTTGGATGATAAGAATTGGCTTGTTTATGTATGATAACTTAGCTAAACGAGCAACATTAAAGGGCTCAAAGGGAATTAAATTTGATAAAAATAGTCCCGTTGTAGATACAATCACTAAGGGATTTGAATACTCTGATGCATGGGTTGATGATGCTCGGATGGTGGTTCTCAATGCCATTGCCGCTAGAGATAAAGGCGCGAATATTATGACGCGTACTCGTTGCTCAGATGCAAAAAGAGTTGGTGATATTTGGGAAGTAACACTCAATGATAATATCACCGGGGAAAAACAGCTTGTTAAAACTAAAGCGTTAGTAAATGCTGCCGGTCCATGGGTAACAAGTATTTTCGATGAAGCATTAAAAAAGCCATCACCTAAAAAAATTCGTTTAATTAAAGGCAGCCACATTATAGTGCCGCGTATTCATAATGAGTCGCAGGCTTATATTTTACAGAATGAAGATAAACGTATTGTCTTTGTTATTCCTTATGAAGATGACTTTTCTTTGATTGGAACAACGGATATAGAGCATGTCGGCGATCCAGCGACAGCTTGTATTTCAAAAGAAGAAACTGATTATTTAATCTCGGTAGTTAATGACCATTTTAAACACCAAATATCAAACAAAGATATCATCGCGACTTATTCAGGCGTTAGGCCCTTACTCGATGACGAATCAGATTCGCCTGCAGCGGTAACCCGTGATTATACTTTCGAAGTAGATGCACCTAAGGGAAAAGCGCCTTTGTTATCAGTATTTGGTGGAAAAATTACCACTTACCGTAAATTATCTGAAGCTGCAGTTAATGGAATTATTGATCATTTTCCCGATGCGGGTGAATGTATAACAGCAGATACTGCTTTACCAGGGGGCGATTTTGACAATCAACACAATTTACAAACCAGCTTGCAACACCAATATAGCTGGTTACCCTGTCAAATAATTAAGCGTTATGTTCGCTCTTACGGTACGTTAAGTCATAAAATCTTGGCTGGAATTAACTCACTAGAAGGCATGGGTGAGTATTTTGGTGCCGGTCTTTACCAACGCGAGGTAGAGTACTTAATTCAACAAGAATGGGCTGTTGATCTTGAAGATATTATTTGGCGAAGAAGCAAACTTAGCCTACATTTAACCGCCAAAGAAAAATCTGGATTAGCACATTTTTTAGTGACATTTAATTCCAGTAAAAAAGTTACATCTACCAGTGAATAATAACAAATAAAAGCCGAGTGATATTCGCCTGTTCTTTGTAAATACAGTGCTCGCTTTGACGACTTTAGTTTGCTCTGTACTGTATTATCTTTGATAAAGGAATAATAACTTTAAATAATCGCAACTAATTCAATGGCGTTATCGGCTTTATTATTAGGTATATTCTGTCTGTTCAACTCAGTAAACGTAACACTTTAAAGTGTTACGTTTATGTTGTTTTGCTTAATGATTTTAGAATATCCAATTTTCATTAATTAAACACTTCTTGCCAGGAGATAATCCGGTCGTTACCTCGAAATATACCAAAGGTAGCAACAGCGGTAGGGTTATTATTATAGAGGCCATCATTATTCCAATCGTATTCCAACCATTCATAAGCATCATATGAGACACCGATTTGTCCCTGATTATTAGCGCCCGGTGCGGCCAGTTCGATGTCTTGTGTTTTACCGGCAACGAAATCTCCTGAGCCGCCTTGGACATTAGTCAGTGCGGGATCTAAGCTAATATCGGTCAATGAAATATTATTATCATTATAACCTGCACAATTATTATTTAAGCTGGTAATAAAGGCGCTGCCATCAAAATGCTGCACTTTCATCGGTTGCTTAATATCGGAGGTTTCTGATCCAAAGCTATTTTCTAACACTAAGCGACCGTATCGAATTTCAACGCCGGTGGGTAATGCATCAACCGTTTTGGTTACGTTAATGGCGTCTGTATCTATAATAGACGCTGTAGCAATAACAATATCGGAGGTAAATGGCTGAACAAGTGCATTGGCAGAGCGGTTGTAGAAATAATGATCGTCATCTGACAATCGATAGTGCAATACACCTTTGGGTAATGCGACGACACTAGGTAATTGAGTTAAGTCGATTTGACTTAAAGTACCGGTATTTATATTGGCAGTTAACGATAGCCTGTTACCATTAATTCCTCTCGCTAATTGGTCTAATATTGGTGTGGTGATATTGATATTATCAGCAATGAGTTTCATATAATCATTATCGCTACCTTGACTATCCTGAAAATAATTATGGGTAATATTGTCTTGTTTATTATAAGCGGTAATTGCCAATACCGGATTGGTTAAATATGAAATTGCCCCAATACTATTGGTTGCTTCATCTTTTTGGCCGCTATAGGCAAAGGCTTTTCCGGTATTACAGGTCGCAATAAAATAACCATCATCCGCCACTGTTTGGCTAAAGTGATGTGGAATAAAGCGCCCAATGTTAATTGCTTCGCTAGGTATAATAACACCAGCGTTGCCATAGTTACTGTCTTGAACATCTAAATTAAGCAAACCTACCTCTGAATATTGAGCAGCACTATAAATTGAGCTCCCCAATAAAAAATTGTTCAGGGTGACATTTTGAAAGACTGCACTTGTCTTGGTGACTAAGTGACTTAATGCCTTGTAGTCTAGATTACCGTTGACACTGTCTGCTAAGGTTGGGCCGATGCGATTAAGCTTTAGTGCGATTTGTCCCGGCAAGTAATTAGGGGTAATAACAGCGGGAGAAGCAGCATTATAAGCAGTAACAGTCAGGGTGAAATTTTCCCCAGCGGGATAAGTTGTTGTTGCGGTTGCGCTAGCGCCATTTAAGTTAACGCTCCCAGACTTTGCACTAACCATAAGCTTTGCTGGACTCACCCAAAATGAATTACTGCTACCTGATAGGGTAATGCCGCCGATGTCATAATTGGCATGTAATCGAATTTTTCCTGCATCGTTATATATCGGTGTCGGTATTGTCGCGATACTGTTGGCACCAAAATTTAATAGCGTATCAGTAGCATTTGAGTGTTTGGCAATGTCTTTGTTATTGACACTAAAACTCAGACCACTGCTGCCACCGGGATCGACATTTTCCTGAGAGAGTCCAACCTTAATATCATTGTTAAATAAACCACTACAGACGCCATTAGTATTTTTCACCGCTTGAATCTTTAACGTTTCAGCAAATACCGAGCCTGCTGTTTGAT
Organism: Colwellia sp. BRX8-5; assembly: GCF_014077325.1. Lineage (NCBI taxonomy): Bacteria > Pseudomonadati > Pseudomonadota > Gammaproteobacteria > Alteromonadales > Colwelliaceae > Colwellia > Colwellia sp. BRX8-5. The sequence continues at coordinate 66,556 of NZ_JACGVR010000019.1, read as the reverse complement.
TGGGTATTATGGCGTTATTAGCTGTACCTGAAAGAAACCTAAAACCGGCATCGGTAAATGCCATATCACAACTATTGCTACTGTTATCGTCACACACTACTGGGTTAGCTGCCTCAATAGTGGCATTAGCCAGCGAAAAAGTCAGCGTTTCAACTACCGTATGATCAACATTAACGATAGTACTGCCGCTAAAGGTTGGTGAACTAATGACTGTGCTGTTAGCAATAAAATCAAGGGTTACAGACTCGGTACTTAAAGTTGAACAGCTGTCATTGAGACAAGCTTTAATGGTCACAGATTCAGTATCACAGGTTAATCCTTGGCCATCATGTACAATTTCATAATGATGAATAACGGGACTACAAGCATGAGTTTCTCTATAAATAGTAGAAATTTCGTTGGTAGTTAAAGCTTCTCGATAGACTTTTACTTCATCAATATCTCCGGTAAATCGATTTCTTGCTTCGCCTAAATCTGTTTCTCCACCAATAGTTGTTGGGCCTGTATCTTCTCCCCAAGTTCCGCTGTAGGTATTACTGGTGAGGCCTCCGGTAATTGTTTGCGCCTCGCCATTAATAAAAATCTGTCTGGTTTTGGTTAAACTATTATGCACCGCGGCAACAAATGTCCAGGTATTTACAGGAATAGATGTTGTTGTATCAACACTTACAGGATTTACACTTCGTGCATAAAATCTTAATTTACCATTGCCTGGATCGCCTAAACTAAAGCCAAAACCACGGGTGTTTTTTTCATCATCGATAAATATTCTTGAACCAGCATTAACATTACTTGGGTTGATCCAAGCCGTTACTGTGAAACTGTCTGTTAAGTTTTCAAAGCTATCGGGTAACACTACGTAATCATCTACGCCATCAAAACTGCCATAACGACAAGTGCCTGGATCACCGGTAATGGCGGCAGTAACTGACGCAGTTAATGCGCCATTAATTGCTTGTGCGCTAAAATTACCAATTTCATCAACAACTTCACCTGCATTCCCTGACCATATTTGCTCGTCAAAATGATATTCGGCCGCAGGTGTTATTGTCCTGCAAGGATGTCGTTCGGCCATAATAGTGGCTACTTGTTCTGTAGTTAATGCGCTTTGGTATACGCGCACCTCATCCATTAATCCATGAAAGTCATAACTTGCATTAATAGACCAACCACCGATGCGTAATTCACTATCGATAAAGGCTCGGTTATTATTGGGCGAGTTCCTTCGCTGTGTTAGCTCCTGTTCGACACCGTCAATATGTATGCGATTACTCGTTACACTGCCGTTAGTGAACTCGACAGCGATATGATGCCAACTTTTGGCTAATCCGGCACTAGCAACACCATATATATCATTATTGCCGGTATTAAATCCTATCGAACCATCGATTATCCAAATGTCGTGGATCCTCCAACCAATGGGCATGGTATTAGTTGTTCCATCCCAATTCATCCAAAAGGTAACGGTGGTTTTTACCCCGATGGTGCTGGTATCTAATGGCAACCCCGTTACCTGAATAGCACCATCATTTTGACTAGCATATCCGCAGGTACCAGGATCACCGGTTAAAGCAGGCGTAATGGTTTGCGGTATAGAATTATTATTAACCTGGGCATGATAACCATTGCCGGTATTGTCGAGTATCTCACTTGGACTCATATTCCAACTAGCTTCCTCAAATCGGTATTCTAGAAGCGGGGTGGGAGTTAACTTGCAATTAAGTGCGCCAATGATGTTGCTGGCGCCTAATGTAACTGCACCAGTGGTAGTAAATAAGCCACCACAAGCATCACCAATCCCCTCTAACATAGTGTTTTGTCCAGTCAAAATATAAGAACTCGCAAAAAAGGTACCAATGATACTCGCGTTTTCGCCAGTCGCAGTATAACTTGCTGCATTCCAAGTGATGGTGCTGTCAGCCGTTACATTAAGTAACACCATTGTTGTATTGGCAGCAAAATCAAAAAAAGAGTCACTATTGATAAGCCAATGTCCTTTCTGACCTTTGCCATCAAAAGTGATTGTTATACCCGCAGTGATTGAAAGTGCTGTTGCATGGTAAATACCGGCATCTAGTTTAGTATCTAGGGTCATTGCCGTAGGGAGTTCATTTGTTGAAGGTGCTTGTATGGCAGCTAAATTAGCTTTTATTTTTTCAAGTTGAATTCGTTGATCTTCGATAGGGGCATTGATAAGAAGTGTCGGGCTTCTCTGCGTAGTTGTGCCGCCGACCGTTGCTCCTGTTCCAAGTGTAATAGTGGTTCCTGCTGTTGCATCGCCTATCACTTTTGCGTTTATGCCTAAAGTTAAAGCGCCTATTCCTGCTTGAACATTACCACCGATTGTAGTGTTTTCACCGAGTGTTAAGGCAGTACCAGCCTGAGCATTACCACCAATGATTGCGTCTTCACCGATGTCCGTAGATCCTAAAGAACCAGAAGTAAGGTTGCCGATAATGACTGATTTCTTACCAACACTTATTGCGGCTCCTGCTGTAAGATCACCGTTAATTTTTGCAGATGCACTGAGCGTTACCGATGCTGCTGTGTGAAGGTTGCCACCAATGGTTGTATTCGCGCCAATATTTCCAGCGGCCATGGCCTGTACATTGCCATTAATTATTGAATTTATCCCCATGACTACTGCCGCACCAGAATAGACTGTTAAGCTATCTAAAGGGGGATCTAGTTTTGGCGGTAGATCTGCTTTTGCGTTAGAGCAAACAAAAAATATCAGGAATAAAAAGTATTGCGATGTATATTTCATAAAGTCCGTTTCTTATTATTTATTGTTATCTAAAGGGTATTGGCCAAAAAAAAGACCTTATACTGCCATTTATTGATAAATATTAGCCTCAGGTAGAATGTTGATCTAATAATTACAATTGTCTTAATGGGTAGATATTAATATTCGACGAACGGGTAGCAGATGTGGGAAACGTTAATTAAGAGGGCTAGATGTTGATAACCCGATAATAAGACCTATTAAGGTATTATGATTAACGCTGCCACTTCTTTTTACCCTGAGAAAAGTCAATACAGCCTTGTTAGTGCCAATGACTTTGCCCGATTTATGATAATTTATTCAATGGTTTGACGTGTAAATCTGAATAACTGATTTTAAGTTAACACATAAATACAATTTATAGCTTTAAATATTTAAAGTAATAACTCTAAAGTTTTTGTCACTTGGCTCCAACCAATACAAAAAGTAGACTTGGCGGCGCTTATTCAGCAAGTAACTTTATTGAATTGGTGCTGATACTGTTATTGGTAAAAAAGATTGTACCAATGGCGAGCTCAGAACTTCTGCTGATGGTCTTGCCGTCACTGAAGTTCCCGAGCTTGCAAGGCTGTGGTTATTCGCTCTTGCACTTTTCGGTTTAGCAATTAAAGCGCAAGGTAAAAAAGCATAAACAAGTATCTTAGTCATACATAACCACTCCTTTAGGAGTCGTTTTAATTTGTTAGCTGACATATTTGGGCATTATTGCGATATAGACTCACTGCAACGCAAGATGTCATTGTTCAACAATATTCACCTATAATAATCTCTTAAATATAGTGTATATCACCACTACGTTATAATAACGTCATCATCAAATTTAGCTAACAACGTGCTGCTATTTTTAAATGGCTTAACGATCGTTAAATAATCATTTATTCTAGAATACCGCTAAGAAGACCAGTCTAATAAGTATGAAAATAAAGATGCAAGACAATTAATTCACTACTATAGAAACAATAAGGTTCAAGTTACTCTGGTGTTGAGGCATTGCGAATTTCAAACTTTTCTAACATTTTTTCACTTAAAATCGGGCTGTAATAGTTAACGTTATTTCTACCTGAATTTTTAGCTGCATACATGGCAATATCGGCATTTTTAAGTAACGTTTTACTGTCATTTCCGTCATGAGGAAATTTGGCGACACCAATACTTGCTGAACTTTTAACCCGTTGATCATCAATATGATACAAAGCACTAATACTTTTGTGCATTCTTTCAACTATATGCGCAAGGCCATCATCATCAGGGGAGATAATAATGATAATGGCAAATTCGTCACCTCCTAAACGAGCTAAAAGGTCGTGAGCTCTTAAGCATGATTGCAATCGTTTACCTATTTGAATAATCAACTGATCACCTGCGTCGTGGCCCAAGGTATCGTTAACTTCTTTAAAATGGTCGATATCTACAAAGACAATGGCAAAATAACTGTCCTTTTTAGCAACTAATTCGTTTAATTTTTGGTTTAAATAATAGCGATTAGCCAATCCTGTTAAGGCGTCGTAGTTTGCTCGTTGATGCAGCTCTATCAACTTTTGTTTTTTAAACATGATATAACGAATTGAAACTGCAAGCGTAATAAGTGATAACACCATAAAGAGGTAGTACCAAATGGGCATGGCAACTTTGATCATCATTGTCGATTGATCTCGACTCCATACGCCATCACTGTTTGTTCCTTGGACAACAAACTGATAACTGCCCGGATCTAAATTAGTGTATTGAACAAAATTAGTATTCTCACTGTAAACCCAATCACTATCAAAACCTTTAAGCTGATATCGGTAATGGTTGTTTTTAGGTGCTGTATAATCAAGCGAAGCAAAATAAATTTGAATATTGGGGTTTTCACCATCGAGAACCAAGCTTTCAGAAAATGTTTTATCACTGACTATTACCGTGCTCTTATTGGCAACTAGGATCTCAGTTATTTGGATCGGGGGGTTAAAGTTATTTTGCGATAACTTATCTGTTTCAACACGAATTAAGCCTTTGTTGGTCCCTAATAGTAAGGTGTTATCAACGATGGCAATAGCCGCTTCAATGAAGTTAAAATTTTTGTCCAAGAGTAAAGACTTATACTGAGTTACTTGCTGAGTATAAATGTTATACATGTAGAGTTCATTGCTGGTAGTAAACCAAAGTCGACTCTCTCCTTGAGCGATAACTGATTTTAATTGACCGTTGAACAGGTCATTTTTTTTGGTCATTGTTTTAATATTAACAGTGCGTTTATCAGGCCCCGAAAAAGATAAACGAACCAGCCCACCGCCTTGTGTGCTTGCCCAAATATCTCCAGATGCTAGACGAATTATGCCACTGACCCTGACATTTGCGCCGTTAATACCAAGATTGTATTGGGTTGATGCGCCAGTGTTAAGGTCGACTTTAAATATACCGTCAGTGGTTCCCATCCACATAGCGCCATTATCGTCGATAAGCGTTTGATAGGTAAAATTCCCTTCATCGTAATATTTATTATTTTCGGTATTGAGAAATTGTTTATTGATGCCCTTTTCTTGATCAAACAATAGTAATCCAACGTTTATATAGCCTGTTATCCATATAGCCATCTCATTGTTTTTATCTTGGGTGAGTGTATAAAATTCGTTACTTGGAAAGCCTTGTGAATTGCCATTAGCATTATCAAAGTGATTTAATGTATTGGCTTGATGATTGAATAAGCTAATACCTTGATCAGATGATAACCACATGAGTTCATTATTTATGAGAGAAATATTCCAAATGCTATCATGAGAAAATTGATATTGAGTCAGGCCATCTAAATTTATATGGCTAATTTCACTGGTCTCTAAGTCGAGGGTATTAAGCCCTTGTCCGGTGGCTAACCATGCTATATTTTTATCGATGACTATGTGGTTAATTAAATTACTTGAAAGACCTTTGTTGTCAGCTTTTCTAGGGTATATATAGCTTGCGCTCGTATATGGACTATAGGTGGCTATACCATTGTCGGTTGAGATCCATGCCATGCCTGAACGATCAAAAAATATGTGGGTGATCATATTAGAAGGAAGGCTTGAAAGAGAAAAGGGTTGATTTTTAATATGTTGATAAGTATTCGTTTGTGGTGTAAATATTGTTATTCCTTTATAGGCATGGCCAATCCACAAATCACCTTGCTCGCTCAAAGACAAAGCATAAATGCTGTTATCGGCAAGGCTATTAATATTATTTGGCGTATGCTTAAAGTTTTTAACCGCTTTCGTCTTAGGGTTGTATGAAATAAGACCGTCTGCTTCACTACCCATCCAAAGTATGCCTTGGTTATCAGTAACGGCAGTCATCGTTACTTTACCAAGAAGTGTTGTGTGCTCGGCATTATCGGTCACTACTGCTTGTAAAATCATTTGCTCTCTATTTAATAAAGCGAGACCGTTAGATGTTATCGTATATATCTGTCCCAGTTTATCTTCTACCATAGCGTAAATAGTAACAAGGTACTTATTACCATTTGAAAAGTAAGGTATAAATTGAAAGTTATCCTTTATTTTATTGTATAGGTTTAGTCCGCTACCTGTGCCAATCCATAACTCGTTTTGATGATTAACATGCAGAGATACAGTCCAGTTTGAATATAAACTATTAGGATTTTTAGCATCTTGTAAGTAAATGACAACACTACCATCAGGACGAATTTTATTTAGCCCATGTTCGCTTGTTAACCAAATATTACCGTCATTGTCTTCTACTATGTTAGTAATAAAATTGTGGCTTATGTGCCGTGGGCTACCTGGAGAGAACTTGTAATGCTCAAATGCTTTACCATCAAAGCGACTAACTCCAGCATCTGTTGCCAGCCAAATAAAGCCATTGCTTTGCTGGAATGTTTGATTGATATTAAGTGAAGGAAGGCCATCTTGAACATTGAGTAACGTAAAACGATATTGTTGAGCGAGAGCAGGCAGTGAAACAAAAAAAATATTAGCCAATAAAATCAATAGAATGATTTTATTAATTAATTGTCCTAAAAATAACTTATAAATAGCAATAATACGTCTCGTTATCTATCATCAGAAATACTGGGTTATATTTACTTAATTACTACAGTAAAAGTGGCTAAGTACGAAATTACGTTGTCCCTGATAATAACAGGATTTTTCGGTCAAGCTTGTTACTATAGTTTTTAATCTGATGACTTATTTGTAGTAATAGGGTTAACAGCTTTTTTAACAAACAATGAGTTGCAGCGCACCTTAAGTTAATTCAATGGCACTACGAATAAACACCAAGAAAACCTTAGCAAATTTTCTATATATTGCAACTATGTACTATAACTTGCTTGATCTAAACAGTAATTTTACCTTTTTAACTGCCATATAGCGTTAGATCGTTATTTAGATAAAGGTATAGTTTCGCTAGTCGTTTCATTAATTGCACGTTACCCATTAGTTAATTTGTGTATAATTTAAAAAATTAATGTAAGTCTGTTTAAAATACGAGTATCAGAACTGTGCTAAAAAAAACGTTAAATAAAATTTCTTCAATAACACTCTTTTTTATTACAATTGCTACAACCGAGGTTGAAGCGTTAGAAACTATATTTAATGCAGATATTACTGTCGACAATTCTTTTATTGATAATAATACTTTTTCTAAAAATGTAATACGCGGTCTGCTCAATGTTGGCTTTGAAACAAATCTAACTAACCTTATTGGCAAGCAAAGTTATATTTCAGTAGGGTATGCTGTACAACGTGGTGAACAAGGTTCTGATATTGCTATTGATATTCAAGGGTTTAGTAATATTGATGAACAAGACTTTAACCATGCATATGAAGTTATTTTTGCGGTAAAACTCAACAAAAAATTATTTATTAAGCTAGGACAGATGGACGCCAATAGTGATTTTGCCTTTACAGAATATGGTCTGGAATTTATTAACTCTTCTATGGGGGTGAGTCCAACAATTCAAGGTCTTCCCACCTATCCTCAGCCAAGTATAGGCATTTATAGCCAATATAAGTTGAATTCAGCGATAACAACTCGACTTGGTTATTACGAAAGTAGTGCTAAGTATAATCACTTTGATGATTTTTTCTCTATTGCTGAAGTGCAGTGGCACTACCAAGGTAATAGTTCGGTGAAATTGGGGGCTTGGAATCATTCATATCTTGAAAGTAGCGATCGAATATCAGCAAGCTCAACAGATATCTATATCGTTGCTGATCATTATTTTAATGAAAAAGTTAGTGCTTTTATGCAATGGGGACAAGCAAAGAAAAAAGTCGTTGCTGTAGATCAGCATTTTAGTATTGGCGTTAATTACCAAGGACTTTTCAGTGAAGAAGATACCTTGGGCCTAGGGTTCACCCAAGCGGATGTTGTTGGAGCGGATAGTGAGCAAGTTACTGAGTTATTTTATCTATTTCCAATAAATGACAAAATAAATATCAAACCTGATCTTCAATTTATTTCATCACCTTCTGGTGACAAATCAGTAAGTGATTTACTCATCTTTACTTTACGCTTAACCGCCCAATTTTAGGGGAGATAAATAACCACAAGAAATCGTTTATTTATCGACATGCTTTTTCTCTTACCAGTTAAACATCTTCTTAATATTTCAGATTTACCCTAAGATTACTTTTGAATAATTTTAATCCTAGCGGATTTTGCTATAAACAGACTGTTGTTCTAATATTATATAGCTATTAATACCTTGATAGCGCTCAAATTTAATTATGTTTTAGCTGTCAAATCGACAGTTGACGTCTATTATAAAATAGAAGGAACTTTTGGATTTAGCTAAATATGATATCAAAAAATGTTAACACAATAGCGCCCCAACAATACGTGACTAATGATTCACTGCACCAATTATTTGATGCAGTGAATGTTGTTTCTGTGCAAGGATATGATGAAAATCGGCGGGTCATTTATTGGAATATAGGTAGTGAATTACTTTACGGTTTTACCCAGCAAGAAGCTCGCGGACAAAAATTAGAAGACTTAATTATCCCCGCCGCTATGCGTGATTCAGTTGTTGCGGCACACAATGATTGGATAAACAAAGATATAAAAATTCCTACTGCAGAGATCATCTTGTCTCATAAAAATGGCAATGATATTAATGTCCTTTCAAGTCATGTAATGTTTACTAATCAATATAATAAAAAACAAATGTACTGTATTGATGTCAATTTAGCTGATGTTAAGTATGCACAGTCGCAAGCGCTATTCAAAGACCATATGCTTAAAACCATTATTGATGCTATCCCTGATTTATTCTTCTTAATGGAAGTCGATGGGACCATTATCGATTATCGTGCAAGCGAACAAAAAAAACTTTACGTTTCACCAGCGCACTTTATTGGCCAACGTATGACTGATGTATTACCTAGTGAGGTCGTTAAAAAATTTGAAACTCATTTGGCTAAAATACAACAGCAAGAAGAGATGATAACTTTCGAATATGAGCTAAATATGCCTTATGGATTAGCATATTTTGAAGCTAGAATGAGCTATTTGGCAAAATATAACCAAATAGTAACTATTATTCGGGATATTAGCGAACAGTACAAGTCTGCTGAAATAATTCGCAACCAAGCTTATTTTGATACCTTAACTTTATTACCTAACCGGTTTTTATCACTCGACCGTTTATCACAAATGCTGATTGAAGCCGAAAGAAATAATGAGCAAATAGCCGTCCTTTTTCTTGATTTAGACGATTTCAAGAAAGTTAATGACTCATTGGGTCATGAGATGGGGGATAAAATACTGATCAAATCGGCAAAGCGCTTAAATAACGTTGTTCGAAAAGAAGATACGGTTGGCCGCTTAGGAGGGGATGAATTTATTGTACTGTTGCGCGGTATTACCTGCCATCATGATGCAACAATTATTGCTGAAAATTTACTCCAAGCCTTTAGAGAACCTTTTAATATTGATAGCAGAGAATTAATACTTACCTTAAGTATTGGTGTTGTTGTATACCCTGAAAATGGCTGCACTAGCTCTGATCTACTGCGTAATGCTGACACCGCAATGTATGAAGCAAAATCTTTAGGTCGCAATACGTATTCATTTTTTACTAAAGAAATGAATATTGTGATGTTGCGCCGTTTTGAAATTGAAGAACAAATGCATGGGGCACTAGAACGTAATGAATTTGAGCTATATTATCAGCCTCAATTAGATGTCAAAAGTGGCAATGTCATTGGTGTTGAAGCACTGTTGCGATGGCATAATTCTGTTTTAGGTAATATCGCGCCAGTTGAATTTATTCCTATTGCAGAACACACCGGCCTTATTGTGCCGATTGGGCGGTTTGTTATTAAACAAGCATTAAGCTTTTTAAATGTATGGCAAAAACAAGATCATAAAACATACACTATGGCTGTGAATATATCACCTCGGCAATTTAGAGATGTTGAGTTACTCACTTTTATTAAAAACTGTCTTGATGAGGAAGTGATTAATGCGAGCAGTTTGGAAATTGAAATTACTGAAGGGGTGTTAATGAGTGGTCAATCTTATATTCATGACGCCTTAATTGAAGTTGAAAAACTAGGTATAAAACTATCAATGGACGACTTTGGTACTGGGTATTCATCATTAAGTTATTTAAGAGAATATGCCTTTGATGTGCTCAAAATAGATAGAAGCTTTATTCAAGGGATCACAATAAATAAGGCTGATTGTCAGTTAGTTAAAACTATTATTGTTATGGCTCATAGCTTAGGTATGACTGTTGTTGCCGAAGGCGTTGAAACTCAGTCACAGCTTGCTTTACTAGCAGAGTTAGATTGTGATTTAGTGCAAGGATATTATTTTAGCCGACCAAAACCAGCCGAGCAATTACTTGATTTTTCAGCTCACTTCAAACCCAAAGCGTAACATGATTGCTAACGTTTACAACTCTGTTATTAGCAGAGTGAACACCACCGTAACAGGCATTCTTTTGTGGGGCTATTTAGCAATACCGTTAACCAGTATCAATTAAGCACTTTAATTTTACGCTACTAATCTGTAATACTTCATTAATAGGCTAATATCTTAATGAAGTGCTCGCCACAAAGAAGCCTCAATTGATTAAAAATACCTACTGACTTGCCAAGAGGCAATTATAGCGATGACTAATCACTTGAGCGCTAGTATTATCATAAAAATTGACCTATAACTAAATATTAAAATGATTATTATCATTACGTTATAAATTGAGTTGGGGCTGTGTATATGCAAAGAATGGGTTCAATTACCAAGTATTTGGCATTTTTAAGTGGGATAATTTTTAGTTTAACGGTGATATTTTATAGCTACTCCTACATCTTAAAAAGTCAGCTTTTAGAGCAAGGAGAAAATATACTTAGCGATTTAATGGATACCACAGCTTATGGATATGATGTTATTGAGTCATTAAATAACCAAAACTTTACTTATTGCTCTGATGAAAATTTATTAGCAATGCGAAAATCTCAATTTGAATCAAATGACATTAGGGACATAGGCTTCCTCGAAAATGGCGTATTGACCTGTACCACAGGAATTGGCATCTTAAAAACACCCATCAAGGGACCTAGCTATGACTTTATGCTGGACGGCCATGAATTCTGGTTTAACCATAAGTTGATCACTTTCGATAGAAAGGTACAAGGTATTGTTATTCGTAAGGACAATTATAATTTAGTCGCATCATTTCAAGGTGTTTTGTATGAACACAGAAAATTTAAAAACTATGAACTGCTAGCACTCAAAGGTGAAGAAATTATTCATCTTTTTGGTGAACCTGGAATATATCAAAAAAAATCAACAAGTAGTCAGCCTTATTTTAGCTCAGGATTACTATCGCACTCTTTTGAATTTTGTGGCCCTAAAGGATTAATCTGTGTGGCTATTGTGCAAAAAAACTTTTCAGAATTCCAACTTGCACCTGTTTTATTAATTTTAATGTTTATTTCTTTGATTTCAGGTGTGGCAACTTTACATGCTTATCAATCGATTTATAGTTACATTTATAGTACCAAAAGAAGAATAAAATTAGCCTTATCTTTTAAAAGTATTAAGCCACATTATCAGGCTATTGTTGAGTTACAAACGGGTAAGGTTATTGGCTGTGAATTACTGGCTCGATTTGAAGACCATATTGGTCCGCTTTACCCTGATCAATTTATTTCAGTGGTGGCTGAATTAGATATGTCTTGGTCGATGACGGAAGACCTTATCTTGCAAGCCATTGACGATTTTAAAGATATTAAGATTATCAATGAACCCTTTTATCTTTCCATTAATGTTTATCCTAAAGATATCAATAACGGTAATATCCTCAAAGGAGTCGAACTGTTTAAAAATATAACACCGAATCTTGAAGTTTGCTTTGAGGTAACAGAAGATGAAGAGTTACATTACAGTAAAGTGGGCAATACCTTAGAAGTACTGTCAAAAAGTCGTATTAAAATTTCTATTGATGATTTTGGCACCGGTTACTCTAATCTATCTCAATTAAAGCTGTTAGATATTGATACCTTAAAAGTTGATAAGTCATTTATTGATGAAGTTGAGACAGGCTCAATTAGATCAACCCTAATACCAAATATTGTTTCAATAGCGGATAAGTTAGGCGCGAGTATTATTGCAGAAGGTATTGAAAATAGATTACAAGTAGACGAATTACTGAAAATGGATATTAAATTTGGTCAAGGTTGGTATTACACAAAAGCTTTACCATTAGCAGAATTTAAACATTATTTGATCAATAATAGTGACTACAAATTTGATTAGTAAACCTAGGTGATTCTTGGTTTTATAACCGCTAATTTATAGTCTTATCGATTAAGCATATTGGCTGTTAATTTAACTAAAAACCCCTCAACAATTTTTGTTCAGGGGTTTTATAAGATTAATCTTTTATCAGTTGTTTAATTTTCGCCGCAGAGAAAAAATTATATAAAACAGGTAAGACAAATAAGGTTAAAAAAGTTGCGGTGACTAATCCGCCAACAATAACACTCGCGAGGGGGCGTTGTATTTCTGCACCCACGCCATTAGACATCATCATCGGGATCAACCCCAAAGCGGAAGTCATCGCGGTCATTAACACTGGACGTAGTCGCGATGTCGCACCGTCGAAAACTGCTTGTGACGTTGATAAGCCTTCTCTAATATGCTGGTTTATCCGCTCAACCATAACAACGCCATTGAGCACAGCAACACCAAACAACGTAATAAAACCAATAGAGCTCGGCACAGATAAATATTGTTCGCTAAGATAAAGCGAGAATACACCGCCAATAATCGCTAACGGTACATTAACCAAAATTAACATTGCCTGACCCAACGAGCCAAAAGCAAAATAAAGTAACAAAGCAATTAATGCCAATGAGAGTGGCACCACCAGTAATAGCCTCTGTTGCGCACGTTGTTGATTCTCAAATTGACCACCAATAACCACAGAATAACCTGAGGGTAAGTCTACTGTGCTGGCAATTATTTCACGAATATCAGCAACAACACTGCCCATATCTCTATCTTGTACATTTGCTTGAATAACGACTCGGCGTTGAACATTATCTCTACGTACCTGTGGCGGGCCTGACTCAAAGGTGATGGTGGCGATATCTCCTAAACGGACCCAAGCACCTGTTGGCGATTGTAAACGAAGGTCTGCAATGGCTTCTGGACTGTTACGATATTTTTCTTCTAATCTGACATAAATATCATAGCGCTCATTACCGTTAATTATCTGCCCAGCACTCACCCCGCCAATGCCATCTTTAATGACATCCATAACATCGCCAACCGACAAACCAAAACGAGAAAGTTGCTGTCTTTTTGGCTCTATGACTAATTGGGCTTCTCCTGCTATTTGCTCTAAGGCGACATCGCGCGCGCCTTTCACCTCTTTTATCGCCGCTGCAATTTCTTCGCCTTTACTGGCGAGTACGGACAATTCTGGACCGAATAATTTAATAGCCAGTTGCGCTTTGACCCCAGACAGTAATTCATCAACACGGGTCGCAATTGGCTGTGAAAAATTAAGCAGTAAGCCAGGAAATTGTTCAAGGTCCTCTGCCATTAACGTTTGCAATTCGATGCGACTTTTAGCACTATGCCATTGTGATATTGGCTTTAATCCTAGGTATATTTCAATGTTATTAACGGGCTCAGGATCGCCACCGATTTCAGCCCGGCCAATGCGGCTGAGTGCGTAGGTTACCTCAGGAAACGCCATTAACTTTTCTTCAAGAATAGGCGCTACTGCTAACGCTGTTTCCAAACTCGATGATGGCGCTAAAGTGACCCTTAAGTTAATGGTGCCTTCTTCAAGTTCAGGTACAAACTCTGTGCCTATTTGGGGGACCAATGATATAGCTGCAACCAGTAATGATATGCAAGTAAACACCACAAGCTTAGGGCGTTTCATCGCGGCTTTAAGACTTGTTCGATAGAGCTTATCTAAAGGCGTTAATATAAAACTTTCCCTTTCTTTTACACCTTTGTTAAACATAAACGTTGCTAGTGCCGGCACTACAAAAAGTGCTACTAGGATGGCAGATATTACGGCTAAAATAATGCTAATAGCCATAGGTTGAAAAAGTTTAGCTTCAACCCCTTCAAAACTAAAGAGTGGCGTAAAGACCACCAAAATAATGGCTGCGGCAAAAAATACCGGGCGAGCAACTTCTTTTCCTGCAGCCTTTAGCTGTAGTGGGATATCTTGTTGCTGGCTATTTTTATGGTTGGGATCGCTAGAGTGGTGTAAATGTTTAAAGATATTTTCAACCATCACCACCGAGCCATCAACTAACATACCTATTGCGACCGCAATCCCGCCTAATGACATTAAATTAGCTGATAACCCTAGCCAAGACATTACCATTAGCGCAATAGCGACCGAGATAGGTATCGAAATTAACACCAAAAATGTTGCGGTTAAATTCATTAAAAATAAGGCGAGTATCACCGCAATAAATATAAAAGCTAAGGCAAGTGCTTCAACAACAGTATTAACCGCTTGAGTAATTAAATCGGCTTGGTCATAGAAAGGCTCAAAGCGCACACCTTTGGGTAGGGCTTGATTAATCATGGGTATTCGAGCGTTAATTCCGTCAATGGTGGCCTTGGTATTTGCGCCAATACGCTTTAATACGATACCTGAAACGACTTCTCCCAAGCGTTCAACTTCGCCATTTTTGGTTCTGCGTGTCATGGTCGCCGCGCCTTGACGAATTTCACTCCCCAAAGTTACTTTGGCGAGATCTGCGATAGTGACTACCGTGCCAGACACGGTTTTCACTGGCACCTGCTTAATGTCTGCTAATCCCGCTTCACCACTATTAAACCAACCTGTGCCTCGTATAACTAATTGCTCTTGTCCTCTATTCATATACCAACCACCCACATTGGCATTGTTGTTTTCAAGTGCGGTAACTATGTCATCTTGGCTTAACTGATAAGAAAGTAATTTACTGGGTTCAATGTTGACTTGATATTGGCGAACACTACCACCAAAAGATAAAACATCAGTTACGCCATCTACTGGCATAACCAATAATTTCACTAGCCAATCATTTAAACTTCTTAAGGTCATTGAGTTATAACCCGCCTCTTTGTCAGCAATGAGTAAGTACTGAAAGACCTGACCTAAGCCTGAGGTATTAGGCCCCATTGCAGGTGAACCAACGCCTTGAGGGATTAGTGCTTTTGCCGCTTGTAGCCGCTCAAAAACTAATTGACGAGCAAAATATATATCGGTGCCTTCTTTGAAAACCACAGTAACGCCAGATAGTCCCGTTTTTGATATTGACCGTACTTGTTCAACATCAGGCAAGGCATACATCACCGCTTCAATCGGGTAGGTGATGAGTTGCTCTACTTCTTCAGCGGCTAAGCCAGGTGCTTCGGTATTTATCGCTACTTGAACATTAGTGACATCAGGAAATGCATCTAGATTTAAATTTGGAATGGCAATAATAGCGGCTGCCATAGTGGTGATGAGTGCAATAACCACCAGTAGCCGATTATCTATCGACCAATCAATCATTTTATTTAACATCGTGTTATTCCTCATTAGTGGCCGTGTGGATCAAATCCACTTTTCGCTATTTCTGAAGCCACAAAAAAGGCACCTTGGGTAACCACTCTTGTGTTGGCGGCAATACCGATGATTTGACGGTAATTGCCTAAAGGCTGACCTAATTCAACTTCAACAGCCTCAAATTCACCCGGATGGTCTTCAACAAAGACAGTCCAATCGCCATCAGCCCCACGCATTAACGCTGTTTCGGGCACTGCGATTACGGCAGTTTGCGTGTCAAATTGAAAGTTAACATCTACAAACATCCCTGAGTGTAATGAATCATCTTTATTTTCAACAGACAGCCTAACAATTCTAGTACGGGTTGTTGGGTCGATTGTATGGGCTTCTTGAATAACCAAGGCATGATAAGTTTGGCCAGCAAACTCTATTTCAGCCCTTGTCCCCGCGGGTAAGTTTAGTTTTTTGTTGGGTGAAACACGCGCCTCTACCCATAAGCTTTCTTCGTTAGCCAAAATCATAATTTGTTCACCGGGTGTGACTCGCTGTCCTTGTGAAAAATCATCACTTAATACCGCTCCTGCGCGCTGCGCTACTAAAGTATATTCACCTAAGTTTGATGAATTGTTTTTAACAATATCTTCAATAGCGTTTTTTGTTAGCCCAAATGCGGTCAAACGGCTAAAAGCGGCGATGTAATCAGTTTCACTTTTTAGTAAAAGACTCTCGCTTAACGTACCCTTAGTTAATTTTTTTGCCCGTTGCCATTCACTATACGTTACCCGATAATTAGCTTGTGCTGCAGCAACAGATTCACTAAATAACGTGACTAATGGTTGGTCTTTTTCAACATGTTCACCTAAGGTCGCATGACGACTTATGACCACTGACTCTGTGCGTGGTGAGACGATATAACTGGTGTAACCATTCGCTTTTATTTCTCCTGGGGCATAAACACGTCGTGCAAAAATCTTGGGTGTTAGCATCGATACTTTAATATTTGCTAGTGTTAATTGTGCCGTGGTAAAGCTAACCCCTGCTTTGTGCGTGTCTTCGGTTATTTCGACAGCAAGAGCAGGAATAGCTAAGGTGGTTAAACCATAAAATAAAACACTCAGTAGGTTTAGTGGCTTTGGCTTTTTATTGGTGTTGATCATTGTTATCTCTTAATTTAAAGGTAAACGTTGCAACAACACTAAATTCAATATTTAGTGTTAAGTAAACTTGTTGCGAAAAATTGTTATAAAATTAAATTAAGCGATGGGGGGGCGTATAAGTTGTTCTATAAAGTTGATGTTGATATCGATAAGATAAAAATATTGATTGGGAATTAATAGCTTAGTGACAGTCGAAGTTGATTTTTTTGTTAAAAACCATTGGCTGTGTGAACCTTGACAGTGCCCACAATGATGACAGTCTTTGACGTTATGCTCAGTATCAGAGGTTGCATTGAGTCGCGCTTGATTGTCAACTTCATGAGAATGTTCAGTTTGTAAATGTTGAGCGTCAAGCTGATGATTATTGTCTGAATTAGCCACAGCAACAAACGATTGCAAGGCAATCGATAGTACTATTAAAAAGCCAAGCCAAATGTTTTTCATTTTTACTGCATTCTTCAATTTACAAACAGAGACTGGCGGATGCTAAGCTAAATTATATTCTTAGTCAATAATTAGCGAATGGCTGGGAGGTGTTCAATCAGGTTTTATTATACCAAGGTATCAATATTTAGCGGCAATAGGGCTATTTTAAAATAAAAGCATAAATAGAAATATTATTGCGCAGTATCCTTTGGAGTTACAATTTTTATTGGGTTAGAATGTAAGCAACTTTGTTTGAGGTATTTTTATGTTCCAGTCAGAAAAAATAATAATAGCTGACGACCATCCCCTTTTTCGTCAAGCATTAACGTTGATGATTTCAGCTCATTTTAGCGATATTGATGTACTTGAAGCAGAAGATGTTCATGATTTAGAGCGATCCTTAGCAGAACATCAAGACGTTGGCTTATTATTACTCGATCTTAATATACCTGGAGCCCAAGGCTTTAATACGTTAATTACTATGCGTGAACGTTATCCTCAAATGGCTGTGGTAGTAGTCTCTGGTTATGAAGAAAAAGATATTATTACTAAAGCTATTGATCACGGCGCGGTTGGTTTTATCCCTAAATCAACTGATGTACCACAAATGCTTGCAGCACTGGAAATAATCTTGGCAGGAGGTCTTTGGACGCCAAACCTTGAAGAAAATAAAAATAATTTACCTATTTCAGAAATAGGTAAGAAAATCGCCAGTTTAACCAACCAACAAAACCGTATCTTGAAAATGTTTTCTGATGGTTTACTCAATAAACAAATTGCTGCACAGCTTTCACTTTCAGAAGCTACAGTAAAATCGCATGCCAGTTCAATTTTTTTGAAATTGGGTGTGAAAAGCCGGACTCAAGCAGTCATTATGCTCAATCAGAATAATCATCAGTCATTTTCAGCATCATTAGAATAATTTTGTTGTAATGCCTTGGTTAGAAGCGAACTCATTAAGGCTCTTAAGGCAATAGGTTTTATTAATTTTCTTAAGTAACTCATTCCTGCTGCTTGGCTTTTTTCTAAAACATCACTATCGGTGGTAGCTGTAATTAAAATGGCGGGCAGCGGATAGTTTTTTATTTTTTGTAATTGCTTAAACAAACTAATACCGTCTTCATTATTATCTAATTGGTAATCGACCAAAACAATGTCAATACTGCTTTGATATCTTTTAAAAATAACAGTAGCTTCTCTGGTGTTCTTTGCACAAAAAACATTGCATCTCCAAGCACTCAATAATTTATTCATTCCCTTAAGCACATCTGGATCATTATCAATACATAACACATTGACATCTTCTAATGACACTTGCTTAATAGGCGATTTTTTGGCATTACGCTGTTTTATTGCTGAAGCAATGGGAAATGATAAACTGAAATTACAGCCATGCTCGGGCTGAGAATTTAACTGCACGCGAGACGATAAAAGTTGAGTTAAACTTTGAGCAATATTAAGGCCTAAACCTAAACCTTTTACACCAACATGCTGGTTACTTTCGAGTTGAGTAAATTGTTCAAAAACAGTTTTCTGCTGCTTATAGGGAATACCTGGCCCATTATCAATAACTTGAATAATGATGTTTTTTCCCTTTCGTCTACAGCCCAATAGTACTTTTCCAGGGCTCGCGTAACGAAAAGCATTAGATAATAAATTTTGTAAAACTCTTCGTAATAATTTTGAATCACTATTAATCCACAAGGACGTTTGCACCCAATGAAACTCAATACTTTGTTTTTTAGCCAAGGGTGAAAACTCACTAGCAATACTCGTAAAGACATCATTAAGTGAAAGGTGGTTTATATTAGGAACAATATTGCCACTTTCTATTCGGGTTATTTCGTTAAGATCCTTTAAGAGATTATTGGCTGTTTTTAGTGAGTTATCGATATAGTTCACGCTTTCTTTTTCTTCTTTACTTAAATGAGAACTCATTGCTAAGGTTGATGAAAAAAGTCGTGCCGCAGATAAAGGTTGCATCAAATCATGGCTGCAAGCCTTAAGATACTGGCTTTTTTTTAAATGTGCTTGTTCAGCTTTTTGTCTTGCAATGGCAAGTTCTTTATTTCCTTGTTCCAATTTTTTATAAGCATCTTCTAATTTCTTGGTTCGCTCTAAGACTAAACTTTCTAAATCAAGATTTTCCTCTTTAAGTAACTGCTCTGCTTTTTTATAAACAGTGATGTCAGTAAATATCATCACAAAGCCACCATCAGGTATTGGGTTTCCTTCAATACGAATGATGTTGCCATTGGGTTGTATTCTTTCAACGCTGTGTTTACTGCCTTCTCTAAAAAACTGTAAGCGCTTTTCAACTTGCTGATTTAACGAATGGGCGTATTCAGGGCGACTTTTAAGATTAAAGTAAATTAGATCTTTGATAGGGCTACCGATATAAATAAGCTCTTCAGGGTAATTAAATAGTGCTAGATAAGGTTTATTCCAAGCGACCATATTCAATTTGCTATCAATAACGGAGATACCTTCGTTGGTATTTTCTATCGCACTCGATAACACGCTACGACTAAATTCAATACGGTGGCTTGACGCACCCTCAACAATTTTTGCCACTTCATCCAAAGCCATATCTTTACCGGTAATGGCAAAAGAGATCACTAGGCGCGCTGAAGCTGAGCCCATAACTTTAGCTAGGGTATTTTCAATATGAAAAATTAGTGCTTCGTTATATATTTGTTTATTTGTTTTAAGTGGATCATATTTTTTATTAAATTCAGTAAAACACTGCGCAGACTTTTCACTACCGACAAACCTTGTTAACAACAAAGCCAACTCTTTTTGGTTTATTTTTCCATGGCTAAAATGAAGCCTCTCATTGATGTTTGGTCGTTCAATAAAGTGTTCAATCTGAGATTGCTCTTGGATAGTCGCTCGGCTAATTTTAGAGACCAGTATCAGTACAATTACATTAATGGTTAACCCTAATAACGTGGCTAAGGTGGTACTCGATATTGACGCATCAGCAAAGGGATGAGCATAAAAGCCTAATTGGGGTAATAGGTTGAGGAAAAACCAAATCATAAACCCTGATGTTATTGCGAATAATACTGCCTGCAAACTCACTTTTCGCCAATAAAACGTGGCAAAAAGTGGTGGGCCTATTTGTGCAATTGCACCAAAAGATACTTCGCCTAAGGAGGCTAAAGTACCAGGAGGTGCAGCAACAAACATACCGTAGCAAAGTAAGATAATAAATAAGACCAATGCTTTACGTATCATTAGTAATTTATCTTTGAACTTTTTAAAGTCAGTTTGCTGAATGTTCGAGTGTTTGAATAATAAAGGGAAAACAACTTCATTACTGAGCATAGTGCTTAAGGCTATGGTCGAAATAATAACCATAGAACTGGCTGCTGAAACCGCGCCAAGGAATGAAAATAATGTCAACCATAATTGACCTTGATAAGCAGGTAAAAATAATACGTAAGCTTCTGCATCAAGAGAGTCTCCGTAGAGCAATCTTCCGGATAAGCCAATTGGAATAGCAAAGAGTGCAAAAATAGCTACGTAACTAGGAAATAGCCAGCGGCTGAGTTTAGTATGAGCTTGCTCTTTAAGTTCAACGACCATTACTTGAAATTGTCTTGGAAAACATAAAAAAGCAGACAGACCAATAACGAGTAGACCTAGCATAGAAACAAACTTTGAAAGCGTAAAGTGATGGGCTGGCTCAACGTTTTCTGTGGCTAGTGTCCAAATGGTAATCGGTGAGTCATAGAGGTAAAACGAAACAAAAAGGCCAATTGATAAAAAAGCAACCAGCTTAATAATAGACTCGAAAGCTATTGCCATCATCACCCCAGGGTGACGCTCAGTAACATCAATTGCTCTAATACCAAAAATAATAGTGAAGCCCGCTAAAATTAAGCTAACAATTAAGCCAAGTTGCCATAAAGATAAATATTGATCTTCTTGCAATATGGTATAGGAATGCACAATCGCTTTTAGCTGTAAGGCGATATAAGGTATGGTGCCAATTAAGGTAACAAACGTGACAAGTACGGCTAAACGTTGTGATTTTCCAAATCGAGAAGCGAGTAAATCAGCAATTGACGTGATATTTAATTGTAAGCTGACTTTAATCATCCGTTGAATAAAGGGCCAAGCAAATAAGAATAATAAAATCGGGGCGAGATAAACAGAAAGATAAGAAAACGAATAATTAGCGGTTTGTCCTGCAGTCCCCAAAAAACCCCAAGATGTACAATAAACCCCAAGCGATAGCGCATAAACAATCGTGTGATATTTCGTTGCTATTTTATGCCGATAACGATCCCCTAAAAAGGCAATAATAAAAAGTAAGCCAATATAACCAACACTTGTGATCACTAATTGCCAATTTGGAAACATACATCAATCTCATTAATTCTTCAGAAGTCATCTTATTTTGATGAGCTTGCAGATTTACAAATTATTCACGGTAAATCAATTGATTCCGACTTTTATTTAACTAATTCCACAGTAAATCAATTAAAGCTAAGATACTAATACCAAAGACTTAATACTAAAGTATTACAACTTTAGAGTTAATACTTATTGCCAATTGTGACTCGCTGTTTTTTTAGTGATATTTGTTTCAGACACATAACACTTATAAAAATTACTTGGGGAATTGGTCAATGAAAATTCAGAAGAATAAAAAACTATTACTCGCCACCTTATTGGGTTCATTGGCTGCAGGTTCAGCAAATGCAGCTTATGAATTTAAACTAACAGATACTGATAAAGTTACTCTGGGTGGCTATATTAAAGTTGATGCTCGCTATGTTGATGGTGATGTTGCGTATCGAGACTTTTGGGTTGGAGCTGGAGCGCCGCTTACCGATAGTCAATCTCAATTTAAAATGAATGCTAATGAATCTCGCTTTAATCTTAAATATTCACATGGTGATGTCACGGGCTTTCTTGAAATGGACTTTTTAGGGGGCGGGGGTGATCAACGTTGGTCAAACTCTTCTCATAATCGTCTTCGTCATGCTTTTATCAGTTATAAAAACGTATTAGCGGGTCAAACATGGTCAACGTTCATGAATACGAGTGCTTTGGCCGAAACCGCTGATTTTGCTGGTGCCACCATTGGTATAGTTTTCGTTCGTCAAACCCAAATACGTTATACCCAAGGTAACTTTCAAGTTTCTATAGAAAACCCTGAGTCGTGGGGGGGCGATGCTTCACAAGATGATAAACCTGATGTTGTTGCCCGATATAACCTAAAAGGTGATTGGGGTAACGTCTCTTTTTCAGGTTTGGCACGTAGCTTAACAACCTCTTTAGGTAACTCAGAAAGTGCTTTTGGCGTATCAATTGCCGGTCGTATTAAAACGGTTGGTAAAGATGATTTACGCTTTCAAGTTCACAAAGGTGAACTTGGGCGTTATGTCGGTTTAGCGTTTGCGCCAGATCTAAATAATGACAAGATAGAAGATACGACTTCTTATCTTGTGGCTTACCGTCATTTTTGGGATGAAAGTTTACGTTCAACAGCAATGTATGGGTATGCTGAAGCTGATGTGTCTGGTGCTGAACGTAGCCAATGGAGTGTTAACTTATTCACCAATTTCACTAAGGAATTAGCGGTAGGTGTTGAAGTTGGAAACTTCTCTATGGACGAAATCAATAAAGACTCAGACTACCTGCAGTTATCATTCAAATACACCTTGTAAAAAGTAATAACGTTATAGCTAACTCGTTATGAAGCGGTTAGCTAGTTTTACGCAAGTCTATTGAAAATAGGATCTTTATTTTGCTCAGTGCTAAATACCAGATCACCTTTTATTTTAGTGGTTACTCTTTCATTATTTTTGAAAAAACGGCTAAAGACAAAAATTATCTATCAGGAGTGTGAGTATGTCTGAACCAATACTCAAAATTGATCAAATATCGTTAGCTTTCGGTGGTGTTAAAGCACTTACTGATGTCAGCTTCGAAGTTTCACGAGGCGCTATCTTTTCTATTATCGGCCCAAATGGGGCGGGTAAAACCTCAATGCTAAATTGTATCTCAGGGCGCTACCGTCCAAACAGTGGTTCTATTGCTTTAAATAATCAAGAAGTTACTCACTTACGTCCTAATGACCGTGCTGATTTAGGTATGGGACGTACTTTTCAAAATTTAGCCTTATTTGGGCATATGTCTGTGTTAGACAATATTATGGTGGGTCGCCATCATTTGTTGAAAAATAACTGGATCACGGGCCCTCTTTATTGGGCATCTAAAGCACAAAAAGAAGAACTAGAACATCGACGTTATGTTGAAGAGATTATTGATTTTTTAGAAATATCACATATCAGAAAATCAGTCGCGGGCACTTTATCTTATGGCCTTAGAAAACGGGTAGAACTTGCTCGAGCGATGGCGCTGAACCCGCAACTCATTTTACTTGATGAGCCTATGGCGGGCATGAACTTAGAAGAGAAAGAAGATATGGCGCGCTATATCTTAGATCTTAACGAAGAGTTTGGCATTACAGTTGTGATGATAGAGCACGACATGGGTGTGGTTATGGATATTTCACATGAAGTGATGGTACTCGACTTTGGTAAAAAATTGATGTGCGGTTTACCCGAAGAAGTGATGGCGAACGAACATGTAAAACGTGCTTATTTAGGCGTTGAAGATGATGAACTCGAAGACTTGCAAGGAGTTGGATAATGAGTATAACCAATGATTTTGATATGGGTGCACTCGATACTTTCCCAAAGATACTTCGAGAAAATGCAAAAAATTGGCCCAATGATATCGCCATGCGAGAAAAAGAGTTTGGGATCTGGAATGAATTTAGTTGGGTTGATTACCAAAATCGTGTGAAGTGGTTAGCGATCGCTTTGGGTGAACGTGGTATTAAAGCCGGTGACGCGATTGCTTTGCTGGGTGACAACCGCCCTGAATGGGTTTGGGGTGAAATCGCTGCACACGCAATGAGTTGTTATTCCATTGGTATTTTCCAAGACTCGCTTCATGAAGAAGTAATTTATCTGCTCAATAAAAGTAATGCGACCGTTGTTATCGCTGAAGATGAAGAGCAATGCGATAAGCTTTTAGAGCTTGGTGATGGCATACCTGATGTGAAATGCATTGTTTATTGTGATCCGCGAGGTATGCGTAAATATAATGATCCTCGGTTAGTCAGTATTGAAGACATCTACAAACAAGGTCAGACAATAGACCAAGCATCACCGGATAAATATGAAGCACTCGTTAACGCCACGAAAGCTGAAAACACCGCGATTTATTGCACAACTTCTGGTACTACGTCTAAGCCTAAAATTGCTTTGTTGGCGGGTGGTAATTTTGTCAAACATTGTTCATCGTATTTACGTGCTGACCCTCGTCAGCCTGGTGATAACTATGTTTCAGTACTGCCTTTACCTTGGATCATGGAGCAGGTTTATGCGGTAGGTCAGGCATTAATTGCTCGCCAAATTGTTAACTTTGTTGAGCAGCAAGAAACATTAATGGCAGACCTTCGCGAAATAGGCCCAAGCTTTGTTTTACTGGCGCCTAGAGTTTGGGAAGGTATTTTAGCGGACGTGACTTCAAGAATGATGGACTCTACACCGCTAAAACAAAAAATCTTTAATTACGCGATGAAGTTAGCCGAAAGCGCGCAAGCAAAAGGAGAAAAGTCTTGGTTGGCTGACGTACTATTAATGAAAGCACTCCGTGATCGTTTAGGTTTTACCTTCTTAAAATCTGCCGCAACAGGTGGCGCTGCTATGGGACCTGATACCTTTAGATTTTTCCAAACGATTGGGGTGCCGCTTCGTCAACTTTATGGACAAACTGAATTGTGTGGTGCTTATACGGTACATCAAGAAAATGACATTGATTATGACAGCGTCGGTGTTGCTTTTGATTGCGCCGATGTAAAAATAATTAATGAAGATACTCAAGGTATTGGCGAAGTCCTTGGCAAAACAATTGGTATGTTTACGGGGTACATTGATAATCAAAAAGCATACGACGATGACGTAAAAGATGGTTGGATGCACACGGGTGATGCTGGCTATTTTAAACCATCAGGCCACCTGGTTATTATTGACCGTATTAAAGATTTAGCCAAAACCAGTAATGGCGACCAATACTCTCCGCAATATATTGAAAACAAATTGAAATTCTCATCTTTTATTGGCGAAGCGGTTATTTTGGGTAAAGATAAACCTTACCTGTCGGCGATGATTTGTATACGTTTTAGTATCGTTTCTAAGTGGGCTGAGCAACAAGGTTTATCCTTTACCAACTACACCAGTTTGTCTGCGTTACCGGAAGTTTATCAAAAGCTAACTGAAGAAGTTTCAAAGGTTAATGAGACACTACCCGATGCACAAAAAATCAATAAATTCTTATTACTTTACAAAGAACTTGATGCAGACGATGGCGAGTTAACACGTACTCGAAAAGTTAGGCGTTCAGTCATTGCTGACAAGTATGGCGACATCATTAGCTCTATCTATGATGACCAAGAATATGTTGATGTTGATACGGTGATCACCTTCCAAGATGGCGGTAAAACGCGTATCCAAACTCAATTAAAGGTCGCAACATTATCTAATAAAAACAATGTCTGCGCCCCATCTGCACATGAACAGAGGAAAGCATCATGAATTTTGAACTTCTATTTCAGTTAATTACTAATGGCCTGATTGTCGGTTTGTTATATGGCGTTGTCGCGATGTGTTTTGTGCTGGTTTATAAATCAACACAAATAGTTAACTTTGCTCAAGGTGAATTTTTACTGATTGGTGCTTGGGTGTGTTGGGCATTCTTAATTTACATGGAACTGCCCTTTATCGTTGGGTTCTTCTTAACGTTATTTTTTATGGCAGGTTTTGGTGTGTTGCTGCAAATGATTGTGCTTAGACCGATGATCGGCGAGCCCATTATCTCAGTCATTATGATCACGATAGGTTTGTCCATGTTCTTTCAAGCGTTAATGAAGTGGATTTTTGGCTTAAACCCACAAAGTTACCCACAGGTCTTTGAAAAGCAAAGTATCGAAATATTTGGTTTAAATGTTGAAGTGGCTTATTTGCTGAGTACCGGTATTGCTTTATTTGTGATGTTGGCTTTCTTCTTTTTCTTCAAATATTCAAAACATGGTTTAGCGATGCGAGCGACTGCCTTTGATCAACAAGTAGCTCAAAGTTTGGGTATATCGGTAAAAAGCGTCTTTGCGATGAGCTGGGGAATTGCTGCTACGGTGTCAGCAACTGCCGGTATTGTTATTGGCTTAGTCAACGGTGTTTCAGATTCGTTATCTATTATGGGTATTAAGGTTTTTCCAGCGGTAATTCTTGGTGGGCTTGACTCTATTGTTGGTGCCATCGTTGGTGGATTGTTTATTGGTGTTTTAGAAAATGTTGCTGAGTTCTTTGACAGTCAATACTTCCATATTGGCAACATGTACGACATCGCTCCTTTTTATGTGTTGTTAATTATCTTGTGGTTTAAACCTTACGGTTTATTCGGCACAAAAGATATTGAACGCATATAGCCATTGATAGGATTATTCATTAATGAGTTGTTGCTAGCAGTTAAATAGAACACTCATTTAGCAAACCAGTTTAAGGAGTAAATTATGTCGAGTTTAACGATGCGCCCGTGCGGAGATTTTCGCACTAGTTATAAACAAGATAATACTATTTTCGAAACAAAAAACATTAGAATTATGGCAATTATCGCTGTCGCGTTTTTAATTACAGTACCGCTATTTTTTGATGGTTATATTCTAAGTTTACTGATTCAAATGTCGTACTTAGGCATTGCAGCACTCGGACTAAATATTTTGGTTGGTTATACCGGGCAAATATCTTTAGGCCATGGTGCGTTCTTTGGTTTTGGTGCATTTGCATCAGCCTGGCTAAATATGTCAATGGAGATCCCCGTGTTTCTCTGTATACCTTTAGCTGGGTTTTTAACGATGGCTGTGGGCATGATGTTTGGTATGCCTGCAGCAAGAATTAAAGGTTTATATCTTGCGATAGCAACGCTGTCTGCTCAGTTTATTCTTCAAGATTTCTTTGCTCGAGCTGATTGGTTTTCTGGAGGGTCTTCAGGTTCAATGGCAGAGCCTGTTAATTTATTTGGTTACGCTTTTGATACAGACCAAAGCTTTTACTACATCGCTTTATTTGCTTTTGTCTTTATGTTTATTTGGGGCTGTAATTTAATAAGAAGTCGAGATGGTCGAGCTTTTGTTGCGGTACGCGACCATTATTTATCAGCTGAAATAATGGGCGTTAAATTAAATAAATATCGTTTGTTGTCATTTGGTATATCGTCTTTTTATGCGGGTATTGGTGGTGCGTTATATGCGCACTATTTAGGTTATGTGTCGGCTGAAGGCTTCACTATTTTTCTTTCCATTCAATTTTTAGCGATGATTATTATCGGCGGCTTAGGTTCAGTGAAAGGCACCATGATGGGGGTGATTTTTATGGTGTTATTACCTGAATTTCTTGCTGGTGGGGTTGGCATGATGAAAGAAACCACTTGGGGAAATATTCCTATGGTGATTGATGGTTTAGCTTTCATTAAAGAAATGGCCATTGGTTTAGTGATTATCTTGTTCTTAATCTTCGAGCCTGAAGGTTTAGCGCATCGCTGGGCTCAAATTAAAAATTACTGGAAATTTTACCCTTTTGCTTATTAAAGCTTAAGTATCAGGGAGAATAAAAAGCCAGTGAGATTTACTTGCTGGCTCAATAAACTAAAAAATAATAATGGCAACTACAGTAATTGTATTAGCCAATCACATTACAAAAGGATTATTACCATGCAGAAAAAACTATTAGTGCGTTCAATTATTACGTGTGCGGTATTAGGATCAAGTGGACAAGCAATGTCAGAAGATTCAGTATTTGTGGGGCATTTGGCTGATATGTCTGGACCAACCGCTTTTGTAGGTAAAGTATATGCTGACGGCGTACGTGATTCATTAGCCTATATTAATGAGCATGGCGGCATAAAAGGGACCAAGCTTGAATTTGAAACTGTTGATTATGCTTATAAAGTGCCACAAGCCATTTCTAATTATAAAAAGTGGAAGTCACGTAAACAAATGGTCGCGATGCAAGGTTGGGGTACTGCTGACACCGAAGCGTTAATTTCTTTTGTTGCTAAAGACAAAGTCCCTGTTTTTTCAGCTTCCTACTCTGGGCATTTAACTGACCCAACAGGCAAAAACCCAGAGACTAAAAAACCAGCACCTTATAATTTTTTCTATGGCGCCTCATACTCAGACGCTTGTCGGGGATTAGTGCAATGGGCAGCACAAGATTGGAAAACAAAAGGTAGCTCAGGCAAACCTAAATTTACCCATATTGGTGCTAATCACCCTTACCCTAATGCACCCAAAGCCGCTTGTGCAGAATATGCGATAGAGCTCGGTTTTGATGTGCAACCACCGGTTGTTGTTTCAATGAAGCCCGGTGACTTTAAAGCACAGTGTCTGAGTTTAAAAAGCTCAGAATCTAATTATGGTTACATAGGTAACTTAGGGGGGTCAGTTCAATCCTTGATTAAATCATGTAATACCATAGGCACAGATATTCAATTTATGTCGAATATCTGGGGAGGCGATAAACAAGTTTTCCAAGCGGCAGGACCAGGTATTAAAGATTATATCTTCCCCACCATGACACCTTTTTGGACAGACGACGTCCCAGGTATGAAATTAGTACGCGAAATTTCAAAAATGTCTGATGAATCAGGAAATGAATCACGTTCACATCACTATATGCGCGGTGTTTGCTCTGCTTACTTTATGAAAGAAGCGATGGAGTGGGCGAAAGACAATGGCGGCATTACCGGCGAAAATATTAAAAAGGGTATGTACGCAAATACTGACTGGGTTCCAAAAGGTTTAGAGGGCGTTTGTTTAGCCGCTAACTGGACTAATGAAGACCACCGAGGCGTTAACCAAGTAAACATCTATAAAGGTAATTATAACGACGGTGATATAAAAATTGAAAAAGTGACGTCGGTTACTTTAGATCGTCGTGATGATTGGTTAGGTTACTAATTTTCATTAGTTTTTATTTATTTTAGCCTCATAAAGGCAGGAAATAATTAAGCGTCTGTCTTTATGAAGTTTTACGGAGTATTTATGTCACAACCTGCAGTTAAAATAGCAACAGCTAAACCGCTATTGTCAGTGAATAATATTGAAGTTGTTTACGATGACGTCATTCAAGTTTTACGCGGAGTTTCGTTAGATGTTCCTGAGGGGGATGTCGTCACTTTATTGGGGCCAAATGGTGCTGGTAAATCGACCACTTTAAAAGCGATTTCAGGTTTGTTGAAAAGTGAAAAAGGTGAAGTTACTCGCGGCGACATTACCTTTATGGGGGAGCGTATTGACAGTAAAAATGCTGAAGACGTAGTGCGCAGTGGTCTATTTCAGGTAATGGAAGGCCGACGTATTATTGAAGATATGACGTCACTTGAAAACCTAAAATTAGGCGCATATACCCGCAATGACAAAAAAATTAATCAAGATATCGAAATGGTCTATAACTATTTTCCTCGCTTAAAAGAACGTACCGGATTAGCAGGTTATTTGTCAGGAGGAGAGCAACAAATGTTAGCGATAGGTCGAGCATTAATGGCGCGCCCTAAAATGATCTGTCTTGATGAACCTTCCATGGGCTTGTCACCACTTTTAGTGAAAGAAGTGTTCGATATTATTGGAAAAATCAATCGTGACCAAGGTATTACTATGCTGCTGGTTGAGCAAAATGCCAATTACGCGATCAAAGCAGCAGACTATGGCTACATTATGGAGTCAGGAAAAATAGTGCTTGATGGCACGCAAGATCAATTGCTAAATAATGAAGATGTAAAAGAATTCTACTTAGGCGGTGGTAATGAAAACCGCAAAAGCTTTAAGAATCTTAAGTCTTATAAGCGTCGTAAACGTTGGTTGTGATTTTTTCAATAATAAGACCCGCAAATAATATTAAGGAATGAACAACGATATGAATAGCTTCTATGATGACAAAGAACACCAAAGTGAACTGCAGCGAGAAAACACATTATTTGGGCAATTACCCGCGCAACTTCTGTTTGCTCAAAGCCAATGCCCGTATTACCAAGATAAGCTGGCTGATATTACCCTTGAAAAAATAAGCTCTAGAGCTTTACTTGCTTCATTGCCGATAATGCATAAATCAGACTTAATTGCTTTGCAACAAGCACAACCTATTTTTGCGGGTCTAGATGCTAAGTCAGCTAATATTGGGCGAATTTTTCAATCACCAGGGCCGATAAACGACCCAGAAGGTGATGGTAATGATTGGTGGCGAATGGGTCGTGCCTTTTATGCGGCTGGTTTTCGCGCAGGAGACCGTATACAAAATTGCTTGTCTTATCATCTTACGCCGGGCGGTTTTATTATGGACTCGGGCGCGAAAGCTTGTGGTTGTGCTGTTATACCCGCGGGGCCAGGACAAACGGAACAGCAACTTGAGATAATTGAAAATTTAAAGCCCTCAGGCTATTGCGGCACACCCTCATTCTTGAAAATATTATTAGATAAAGCTCAACAACAAAATAGAGACATCTCTAGTATCTCTAAAGCTTTAGTAACGGGTGAGGCTTTACCCGAGGGCTTGCGAGGTGAATTACAAGCACGAGGGGTTGAAACTTTGCAAGCCTATGCCTCAGCAGATGTGGGTTTAATTGCTTATGAAAGTGCGCAGTCTGATGGGTTAATTATTGCTGAAGATATTATTGTTGAGATTGTCAGGCCGGGCACAACAGAGCCCTTGCCTGATGGTGAAGTAGGTGAAGTGGTCATCACTAATTTTAATAAAGATTACCCACTAATTCGTTTTGCAACCGGTGATTTATCAGCCATAAAAGTAGGAGTAAGTGCCTGTGGTCGCACCAATAAACGTATTAAAGGCTGGTTAGGTCGTGCTGATCAAACCGCTAAAATAAAAGGGATGTTTGTACATCCTATTCAAATTGAACGAGTACGCCAAGCCCATACTGAAATTGCTAAGGTTCGTTTGTTGATCACCAGTGAAAACTTTAATGACAGTATGCTTTTACAATGTGAAATTAACCATGAAAACTATTCGATTGAGCAAGAAGCCGCGCTGGTATTAGCTATTTCGTTAAGCCTAAAGTCTATTACCAAATTATCAGGTAATGTGGAATTATTACCACTAAAGCAATTAAAAGATGATGGCAAAGTTATTGATGATTTGAGAACGCTCTCTTAATTTAAGGAATAAATATGAACAGCAAAGCATTTCAAGCGTGTTACCCAGACGATTTAAGTCATTGTTATGGTTGTGGCACCAATAACCCCGAGGGGCATCAGTTAAAAAGTTATTGGTCTGGTGAGAAAACAATTGCTCATTTTACCCCTGAGCCTTACCACACAGCGATCCCTGGTTTTGTTTATGGTGGTCTAATTGCGTCATTAATTGATTGTCACGGCACAGGAAGTGCCTCTGCCATGGCGTATCAGTGTGAAGATCGAGAAATGGGCAGCTCTCCTGCGCTACGTTTTGTTACTGCTGCGCTGAATATTAATTATCTAGCGCCAACGCCTCAGGCGGTTGAACTTGAACTAATAGGCACATTTGTTGAAGTAAAAGAACGAAAAATAATCGTAGAAGTTACTGTCTCAGCTAAGGGGGTTACTTGTGCAAAAGGGACGGTGATCGCTGTAAAAATGCCCGCAACTATGGTGGTAAAGTGATGAGTAACTCAGCACAGCCCTATGTTTTATCTCGGATGTCAGGTCGAGTGCTATGGCTAACATTAAATAGACCTGAAGCAAGAAATCCACTTTCTTCAGCCATGATCTCGGCACTGAAATCGTCAATAACCTTAGCGAACAATGACCGTGAAGTAAAAGTTATTGTGATCACCGGCTCTGGTAAAGTATTTTCGGCAGGTCATGACTTAAAAGAAATGAGTGGTAGAACGTTAGATGACCCGTTAACGCGCGAACAGCGTGTTAACGACGTTTTAAATAGTTGTGCAGACATGATGATGTCATTAGTAAAATCACCCAAAGCAATTATTGCTTGTGTGCAAGCCACTGCAACAGCAGCTGGATGTCAGTTAGTGTCAATGTGTGACTTAGCGATTGCCAGTGAAAATGCTAAGTTTTGTACCCCTGGCGTTAATATCGGTACTTTTTGTAGTACACCTTTGGTAGGCATTGGAAGAAATATTCACCGCAAACATGCTATGGAATTAGCGTTAACAGGCGATCTTTTTTCAGCAGCAGACGCGGTACGTTTTGGTTTAATTAATCGTGCAGTACCTACTGATTTTCTATTGGAAGAAACAGAAAAGCTGGCACAAAAAATTGCCAGTAAATCTGCCATCGGTATAAAAGCGGGTAAAGAAGCCTTTTATCAGCAACTAGAAATGCCAATTGAAACTGCTTTTGCTCATGCTGGCGCAAGCATGGTTGCAGCGATGCTTTCAGAGGAATGTGAGGAAGGTGTTTGTGCTTTTTTTGATAAACGTGAAGCGAAATGGGGAGAGATTTGAAACCAGTTTGTAAGCTTTATTAGGAAATCACTTAATATTTTATGTTGTTTTTTTCCAAAATTATTAATTGAATATATTAATAATTTAAATCTTTGATATTTAAAGAATAGGGCATTGAATGACGTTCGTCAATCAATGCCCTATTTCTGTTTATCAATGTCTACTTTCTAAATTACACTCAACTCTGTTTAAGAGATAATTGACTTATTGAAAGCATGTGATTTGATTTCACACTTTACACTAGTTTTATATTTTGTCTTTTTATCGGATTTTACCTAATTGTTATTTTTTTGTTAAAAGTACGAGGATGTTATTTTTAAGTGTGAAGTTTAGTGGGGTTTTAACTCTAATATCCATAATTTCATTGCTTTTACAATCGTTGAAGTTGATTTTTATGTGGTATTTTTTCAGTTGTTTAATAAAAATTTATTATTTTTATTAAACAACTGCGTCTAAATATTTATTAGCTTGTTGTTAATAAAGGTGAATTTTAACTTTTTAATCTAGATGCTAATAAAATTGTATAGCGGTAATCAAAGTTATCCTAATGCCAACAGTATCAGAGTATTCTGCTGAGTACTTTCTACAGCTTTTTTCGTACTATGCTTGTAAAGTCACTTTGTTTGGGTAAGAATGCAATAAAGTGTTACTTTTTTGTAACATTTTTGGTTTGTTCAAATAATAATTATTAAATACTGGAGATAAACATAATAATGAAAAATTCAAATATAAAGCGAAGCTTTAATCGCTCGTTAGCTGCTATCGCAGTTGGGGCATGTTTAGCTGCGTCTCCGATGACTTTTGCCGATAATGTTAGTGGCTCTATTTACGGTAAAGCCATTCAGGGTAAAAGTGTAACAATTCAGAACCCAGCGACAGGTTTTAAACGCGTTGTTGTTGTTGGTGAAGATGGCCGTTTTAACTTTTCTAAGTTGCCGACAGGCAAATATACTGTCGACAATGGTGTAGATACTCGAAACATCTTAGTCGCTATTGGTAAGGGCAGTAATGTTGATTTTACAGAAGTTTCTGAAATTATCTCTATTGTGGGTAATTCTTTAGTTAGTATCGATACCACATCGGTAGAATCGACTTCAGTCTTTACTGCTGAGCAAATAGACTTATTACCGGTAGCAAGAGATTTGACATCAGTTGCTTTGTTAGCTCCTGGAGCAACAGCAGGTGATTCTGGTTTAGGAAATGGTAATACGGCCTCTTTTGGTGGTTCGTCAATTGCTGAAAATGGTTATTTTATTAATGGTTTCGATGTTACTAATATTCGTAACTTTACCTCTTTTGCTGACCTTCCTTATGATGCTGTTTCACAGCAACAAGTTCGCACCGGTGGTTATGGCGCAGAATACGGTCGTTCATTAGGTGGCGTTGTTAGTTTAGTAACTAAACGTGGTTCAAATGAATGGAAATTTGGTGGCTCAATTGAATCTACGCCAGCAAGTTTTAGAGAAGATGGCAAAGATGTTACTTCTCGCGATCCTGATTTAGAATACTCTAACCGTTATTCTTCATTCCGCTCAGCTAATGAATTTGACTCTTTATCCTATAATGCCTATGCATCAGGCGCTATTGTTGAAGATAAACTATTCTTTTTTGGCTTATTTGAAGGCCAAGATGATGAAAGCAATACCTTTGGCAAACAAACAAGTGAGACAATGAAAGACGACTCACCAATGTACTTGTTAAAGCTTGATTGGAATATCTCAGACGACCATTTATTAGAGATGACTTACATCGATAATGAAGAAACACAAGAATTTACCTCATACAGTAACCCTGAAGGTATGTATTACACTGGGACTCATGGTGAAGCTGCTGACCCTTATGAGATCACCAAAGGTGGCGATGTTACTATCGTTAACTATACCGGATTTTTAACTGATGATTTCTCAGTAAGTGTTCTTTGGGGCAACATGACCAATGAACTAGAAACGCGTAACCCTGATATCGGCCCTGGCGCTGAATGTGAGTTAGTATTCGATCGCCGTGAAACACCTTCAAGTTCACAAAGCATTGGTTGTTGGGGTATTGCTCAAGGCCAAAGTACTGTGCCTGAAGCTGGGATCGCTTCTGATACTGATGAACGCGACTCTTTACGTTTAGGCGCAGAATGGATTCTAGGTGAACATACACTTCGTGTCGGTTATGACCAAGAGAAATTTACCTCGACTAAACGAGGCACTACCTTTACAGGTGGCGAATACTGGCGCTGGCATGTAGCTCAAGATGTTGACGGAGCAGGCGGACAAAGCGTCAATGGTGCATTTGTAACAGCAGGTGAAGAATATATTCGCCATAGAGAAAGTAATACGGGTTCTGCTTCTTATGAAGTTGAAAACACAGCATTTTATATAGAAGACACTTGGCAAGTTACTGATGAGTGGATGGTGTACTTAGGTTTACGTTCTGAAGGCTTTGAAAACCGCAACGGTGATGGCGATTCATTTGTTAAATCTGACAGTGAATTGGCGCCGCGTTTGGGCTTCTCTTGGGATATGGATGGCGATGGTAACAAAAAACTTTTCGGTACTGCCGGACGTTACTTTATGCCAATCGCGGCTAATACAAATATTCGTGCTGCAGGCACTGAATGGAGCTATGAAGAGTACTTTTATGTAGACAGTGCTGATGAAAATCCAATCACTGCTGCTCCTGATAAAGTGGGCGACGCTATTGGTACAAGAAACTCTAACGGTGATGATAAAGCGCCTGATTCAAGAACCGTAGCGGCAACAAACTTAAAACCTATGCATCAAGATGAATTTATTCTTGGCTATCAACAGCAGGTTGATGACTGGATTTTAGGTGCCAAGGCTATTTACCGTGAAGTTAAAGATGGCATGGATGATTACTGTTCTCATCAGCCATTTATCGATTATGCAACAGACAATGGTTATAATGATTTCGATTATAAATCAATGGCTGGCTGTATGATGATGAACCCAGGTAATGATTTTTCTATTGCGCTGGATCTTAACAATGACGGTAATTACGACGTAGAAAGTGTTCCTGAAGAATACTTTGGCCTAGAAAAATACAAACGTACTTATAAAGCTTTAGAATTCACTTTCGAGAAGCCTTTTGCTGACGGTTGGTTCTTGCAGGGCTCTTATACTTTAGCTAAAAGTGAAGGTAACTCAGAAGGTTATGTTAACTCGACTCTAGAGCAAGAGGATGCAGGTTTAACACAAGACATTGATAATGCATTATTTCAGCATGGTGCCTATGGTGCTTTACCCAATGATCGTCGTCACACCTTTAAAGCTTTTGGTGCATACCAAGTTAATGATGAGATTTCAGTATCTGCTAATTTCAGTTTACAATCTGGTCGTCCAAGAAACTGTGTTGGTTTTATTCCGCTTGACGAACTTAGAGATGAGTTAGGTGTTGATGCTGGCGGTTTAGCTAATTACGGTGCTTCATCGTTTTACTGTGGTGGTGTCTTAGGTAATCGTGGCGATCAAGGCCGTACTCCATGGGTTAAAAATGTTGACCTAGGTTTAACATATAAGCCGGAATATGTTGATGGCTTAACCGTGAAAGTCAATGTTAGAAATGCCTTTAACTTTCAAGAAGTCACTGAATACAATGAAACAGGTGACGTAGGCTCGGCTTCATCGAGACTGCCTAACCCTAACTATACGACACCGGTAAACTACCAAGCTCCACGTAGAATTACACTGACTGCTCGTTATAGTTTCTAATTAAATAGTAAAGTTAAACATATTTAAATTAGCCAAGCCGTTCAGGTAAACTGAGCGGCTTTTTTATAGATGAATTTAGGCACTTCTTGCTATTACATTAAAGTATTAAGGGGGAGGACCACCTGGACCACCTTGGTTTCCACCAGTATCACAAGATCCAAACGAATTAGCAGGTATTTCAGCTTTAAATCTAGGCCTCATCATGAAAGGAAAGGAAGAGGTTAAAACGTGCGCTTCTTCGGTTAACGAGAGGCTAAATGGCAAGATAGTTAAGTGCTCACTTTCGCTAAAGTGAACAACATTGACTCCTGTGCTGTTGTTTATAAGTGCACAGCTATTTGTCATAGTACTTACGCAATGTTGAATTTAAGGTTACGCTATGCTTTTTTACACTATATATATTAAGAGGTAATGCTTTGCTACAGCGGACTTTATATTTATTACGCCATGGTGAAATTGCTACACCGGGTATTTTAGCCGGTAAAACAGATGTCGCACTTTCTGAAAATGGCTTGCAACAGCTGTGGGACGTTAGCCAAAAATTACCAGAGATATCCTTTTGTATCAGTTCACCTTTGCAACGTTGTCAGGTGTTTGCCAAAGCATACTCATTAAAATACAGCATTAATCTCCAATTAAGCGATAACCTTAAAGAAATGAATTTTGGTGATTGGGATGGACAAACCTATCAAGCCTTGTGGCAGATAAAAGCCAGTGCTCTGCAGCCTTCACTGGGTGATTTTTGGCAAAACCCTTGGCAGCATACTGTGCCTAATGGTGAAGCTATGGCTGATTTTGTTAAGCGTGTCGATACTTGGTGGCAAGAATGGCTCGCAGACGCACCCGAAGGAAATACCTTGGTGGTTGCGCATGGTGGTGTTATCAAACACTTAATTGCGCGTGTACTTAATTTGCCTATGCCGGGCACGGTTCACATGAGTCATATTGATATTCCTTATGCAGGGCTAGTTAAAGTTAATATTTATACTGATGATAGTGGCGTTGATTGGCCAAAAATAGTGTGGTGATAAGTTACCTCGATAAGTCAATGAATTCGGTGTTATTGGCAATTAAACCTTGCTATTTTTAGTGAGCAGACGATAATCTCCAAACAAAATTATATAACTCATTTTTAATGTGGGAATGTGGTGAAAAACCGCAACTGTACCCGCAACTGTAAAAGCCTTTTAGTGGTAGTTAATAACCATAAAGCTTAAGTCAGGATACCCATTAATTTAGAGTCATTTGCCTATCAAAATGACAGGCAAAACCAACAAAGTCGAGCGGGTTTACTCGAACATTGTATTGTCGACTCTTGAGTTTTTCATATACTAAGAGATTGATTGTGCTCTGTTTGATGCTCCTTAAGTGTCAATAGTATGTGAGTAGCAATTTTTGAATAGTAGCCAGGATCAATCCTCATCAATAAATACCGCTAATACCGCATTGCTTTCAGTGCAGCATCTTTCTTGGCATGCCGACAGCCAACTTATTTTAGATGATATTTCTTTCACCATTAAAAAAGGCAGTTTTACTGGTATTTTAGGGCCTAATGGTGCCGGAAAGTCTAGCTTACTTCGCTGCTTATATCGTTACGTAAAACCTGATTCTGGTTTGGTGCAATTTAATCAAAAAGATATTTGGCAAAAGTATGACGCCTATCAATATGCGCAAGATATCGCTGTAGTTTTACAAGAAACACCCACCCATTTTAACTTAACTGTTCATGACGTTGTTGCGCTGGGTTTACTGCCACACAAAGGTCTATTTACCCGTGAACAAGCCAGCGACCGACTTAAGATAGACCGTGCTATTAAGCAAGTTGGCTTAGTGGATAAAAACTTACAAAATTTTGAACATTTATCCGGTGGAGAAAAACAACGCGCACTTATAGCTCGTGCTATCGTGCAAACGCCCAGCTTACTTATTATGGACGAGCCAACCAGTCATCTTGATGTTCGCTACCAAATTCAGGTTATTGAATTAGCTAAATCGCTAGGCATCACGGTTATTGCGTCTTTTCATGATTTAAACCTTGCCAGTGCGATGTGCGATCAACTGCTGGTGTTAGATAAAGGTAAACTGGTTGAGCAAGGGTCACCACAAGCGGTGATCACCTCTGAAATGTTATCAAATGTATTTGGTGTCTGCGCGCAAGTCTCTCTTCATCCACAACATAAGGTTCCTCATATTTCTTATTTCTATGGCTACGATACTCAAGAAAAAACGGCAGAAAGTAGAGCGTTACCTCATGTTTAAGGTCAATCATTCGTGGATTATTTTTCTGACCTTAGCTTTTGGTGTTATCAGCTTTATTGCGTCGTTATCTTTAGGTGCTGCAGATATTAGTTTTAGCGATGTTACTTCGAGTCTACTGGCTAGTTTATCCACAGATAAAGACGCGAGCGAGGTGATTTTTTATGAGCGTATTATTTGGGAATTACGTATGCCGCGCGCTATTTTAGCTTTTTTAGCGGGTTGTGGCTTAGCGGTTTCTGGGCTGATTTTACAAACGGTAACGCGAAATCCATTAGCCGACCCTTATCTTTTTGGTATTTCTTCAGGGGCTTCTTTAGGAGTCGTTATATCTATTGTTTTATTGGGCAGCACTATTTCTGTTGTAACACCTGTCGCGGCTTTTGCGGGCAGTTTAGTGGCGATGCTAATGTTGCTAATGATCTCTGGTCGTCGGCAAAGTCAACAAGTTGAATCTATGCTATTGGCTGGCGTAGCGTTATCGTTTTTGTTCAGCTCGTTTACTAGCTTGTTACTTTATCATACCGATCCACAAGCGGTTACGGCGATATTATTTTGGACTATGGGCAGTTTTTCGCGTGCGCAATGGTCTATTTTATGGTTTCCCGCGGTCGTTATTATTAGCTGTGTCATTATGATGTTAGCGTATCGACGCCAACTGAATGCAATGTTGCTAGGCGATGAAAGTGCTACAACCTTAGGTATTAATGTTAACCGCTTTCGCTTAGTGATGTTGGTACTGAGTTCACTGATCACCGCAACGTTAGTCTCTTTGTGTGGTGGTATAGGCTTTGTTGGCTTGATGATACCCCATATTGTACGATTTTTTGTTTCTCAAGGTACTGTTTTTGGCATTATGTTAACGGCTTTAGTCGGTGGTATTTTTATGATTTGGGTGGATGTATTATCGAGAGTTGTACTAGAAAACCAAGAGCTACCCGTAGGTGTTATCACTTCTGCTTTGGGGAGCTTATTCTTTTTATCCTTGTTGTACTTTCGCAAAAATAAAGCTTAAAGGAGCTATTGATGAACTTTGCTATTAAAAAAGTAACTGATGTGTTTAATCAACAGATCCAGTCGACTATCGATGGAAAAACTAAACCACTCGGCGCATTAGGCCAACTAGAAGATACCGCTAAAATTATTGCCGCTGTGCAGTTATCAATAGTAAATACTGACCAACAATCATTGAGTATTAAACATCCTAGTTTATTTATATTTGCCGGTGATCACGGTGTCGCAGCGCAAGGTGTTTCTATTGCACCTAGTGAAGTGACCTCACAAATGGTCGCTAATTTTGCCAGCGGTGGCGCGGCGATCAATGTCTTTTGTAAGCAGCTTGGTTGGCAGTTAAGTGTGGTAGATGCGGGTATTTTATCGCCAATCGATAATTGTTCAGGCGTTATCAATCAACGTATAGGCAATATCACCGCACCATTAAATATCGCCCCAGCGATGAGTCTAGCGCAAGTTGAACTCGGTTTTGAAAAAGCGACTGCTTTGGTCAAATCAGTTCATGAAAAAGGCTGTAACTTAATCGCTTTTGGTGAAATGGGAATTGGTAACACCACTTCTGCCGCAGCTATTATGGCCGCTGTTATGGGTATTCCAGCCAGTGAATGTGTTG
This sequence comes from Colwellia sp. BRX8-5, assembly GCF_014077325.1. Classification (NCBI taxonomy): domain Bacteria; kingdom Pseudomonadati; phylum Pseudomonadota; class Gammaproteobacteria; order Alteromonadales; family Colwelliaceae; genus Colwellia; species Colwellia sp. BRX8-5. The sequence continues at coordinate 26,043 of NZ_JACGVR010000019.1, read as the reverse complement.
GACGAGGTACTGGCGTTAGTGATGAAATAGTAAAAATCAAACAACAGGTCATTGAGCAAGCATTAGTGCTTCATCAAGGAAGTCTCAACAGCCCTAAAGAAATTTTAGCGTCTTTAGGTGGTTTTGAAATCGTACAAATTACCGCAGCTATGTTAGCGGCGGCCGAACAAGAAATGCTTGTTGTTGTTGACGGTTTTATTTGTACTGCCGCCGCTATGCTCGCTATCAGTATTAATAAAAATGTTAAAGATTATATGATTTTTGCCCATTGCTCGGGTGAGCAAGGTCATCAAAAAATGCTTAGCCATTTGCAGGTTAAGCCGCTATTAAATTTAGGTTTACGCTTAGGGGAAGGCACAGGCGCTGCATTAGCACTGCCATTAATTCAGGCGGCTGTGGCTTTTTATAATGATATGGCAAGCTTTACTCAGGCGCAAGTGACCGATGTTACTGGTGCTAACACTAACAAAGCTGAAGATTAAATGACTAAGCAATCACGCTGGCAACAATGCCAACAACAATACTATTTGTTGTTACTTGCTTTAAGTTTTTTTACTCGTATACCGGTGCGTTTACCTGAGGTGGTAAAACCTGAAATGCTTCATCAAGCGAGCCGATATTTTGCCTTAATTGGTTTGTTTATTGGTGTGATCACCGCCTCTATTTTAGTGTTGTTGGCGAGCTTTTTACCCATTTCTTTAGCGATACTTATTTCTATGGCGGCGAGCTTATTGCTTACCGGCGCTTTTCACGAAGATGGTTGGGCTGATGTTTGGGATGGCTTTGGTGGTGGTTGGACCGTTGAACAAAAGCTAAACATTATGAAAGATAGCCGTTTAGGGACTTATGGCGCAGCCAGCTTATTTTTCATTTTAATGATCAAATATCAGAGTTTAGTGTTATTAAGTAGCCATAGCAGCAATCCTTTATTAGCACTTTTTGTGGCATTGATTATAGCGCATACCTTAAGCCGAGCCGTCAGTACCAGTTTAATCTTTAGCATGGCTTATGTCAGCGAAGATGCACAATCAAAAGTTAAACCTTTAGCGCAGCATTTATCTCTAAAAGGCTTGTTAATCTTATTAATTACCGCAGCGGTGGTGATGTTTAGCTTATTACCAGCCGTGCATTGTTTAGTACTAATAGCGGGCTTATGGCTAATGCGTCTTTTATTAATATTTTGGTTTAATCGTCAATTAGGTGGTTTTACTGGTGATTGTTTAGGAGCTGCGCAACAAATTTTAGAAGTGGCGGTTTATGCTATTTTACTGGTCTTAGCGTCTCCAGCGACAACATTTTTGACGGAGGCAGGCCTATGAAAATTAGTGATGCTAATACACTTCATCTAATTTTAGGCGGAGCACGCTCAGGAAAGTCGAGCCTCGCCGAAAATATTGCCAAACAGGCTGAATCAGCAGGGCTAACGATATGTTATCTCGCTACGGCGCAAGCCCATGATAAGGAAATGAGCGCACGTATTTTACAGCATCAAGGCGAACGTCCTCAACATTGGCAACTGCTTGAATCGCCGTTGTATTTAGCTGAGGCACTTCAACAAGCATTGCAAAGCAGTGATTGTGTGCTGGTTGATTGCTTAACACTTTGGTTAAGTAATTGTTTATGCCATCAAGATAGCGAGTTTTATCGCCAGCAAAAGTCACTGTTTATCGAATTTATAACGCTATTTATTAGCGATACCAACGCCTATCAATCAAAAAAACTTATTTTTGTTAGTAATGAGGTCGGGCATGGCATTGTGCCTATGGGCGAGCTGTCGCGACAATTTGTCGACCAAGCAGGTTGGCTGCATCAAGAACTAGCTACATTAGCCAAGCAAGTCGATTTTGTTATCGCTGGATTACCACTAACATTAAAAAGTGACGCGTTGATAAGTAAAATATCGGAACAACAAAATTAATGAAAACATTAATGGTGCAGGGCACCACCTCTGACGCTGGAAAGAGTACCTTGGTTGCTGGTTTATGCCGAGTATTTGTAAATTTAGGTTATAAAGTAGCACCGTTTAAGCCACAAAATATGGCTTTAAATAGTGCTGTTACTAGTGATGGTGGTGAAATTGGTCGGGCGCAAGCACTACAAGCAGTGGCCGCAAAGATTGCACCACGTGTTGATTTTAATCCGATATTACTTAAGCCTAATAGCGATACGGGGGCACAAGTGATTGTTCATGGTCGAGCCATATCAAATATGGAGGCGACCAGCTACCACGACTATAAAAAAGTAGCGATGGACGCTGTCCTCGAATCACATCACCGTTTAGCGAAAGAGTTTCAGCTGCTAATGGTTGAAGGGGCAGGTAGCCCCGCAGAGATAAATTTACGCGCTAATGATATTGCTAATATGGGCTATGCCGAAGCCGTTGATTGTCCAGTGATCCTCGTTGCTGATATCGATCGGGGGGGTGTTTTTGCTCACTTAGTGGGGACACTCGAGCTATTATCACCTTCAGAGCAAAACCGCGTGAAAGGTTTTATAATTAATCGCTTTCGTGGAGACATTAACTTATTAACGTCTGGACTTGATTGGTTAGAAGAGAAAACGGGTAAGCCAGTATTAGGGGTATTACCTTATTTACACGACTTAGCACTTGACGCCGAAGATGCCGTTGCGATTGAAAACAAGGTTGAACAAGCCAAAATAAATATTGTTGTACCGTTATTACCGCACATAAGTAACCATACCGACTTTGATACGTTACGTTTAAACCCTGAAATAAATTTACGTTATGTCAAAATGGGCGAGCGGATAAACAATTGTGACTTAGTGATTTTACCCGGCAGTAAAAATGTTATTTTTGATCTGCAATTTCTTAAAGAACAAGATTGGCAAAGTGATATAGAGCGTCATTTGCGCTACGGTGGTAAAGTGTTTGGTATTTGCGGTGGTTATCAAATGCTTGGGCAAACTATCAGCGATCCTGAAGGTATTGAGTCAACGATTGAGGCGATAACGGGTTTAGGTTTACTCGAACTTACTACTGAATTAACCGCAGAAAAAAAATTAGCACAAGTCTCTGCCACTATGACCTTGGGCAGTAAAAGTTGTCAGGTCAAAGGTTATGAAATTCATTATGGTGTTTCTACCATGACGGCTATTGATAATAAAACGCCTGTGCCTCTGTTGTTCAATAAAAGTGACAATCAGACCAGCGATGGTTGTGTTTCAAATGATAATCAAATAGCGGGTACTTACCTACATGGTATTTTTGATGAAGGGGCTGCGACACAATTATTAGTTGACTGGTTAGACAGTAACAATGACATCCAGCGGACGATTAATCTTGATGAACACCGAGAGCAACAGCTTGAACGTTTGGCTAATGTTTGCCAGCAATACCTAAAAATATCAGCGATTGAAGATATTATTAACAACAGCAAAACGACCACACCCTAGTGCTTTAAAAGCGCCTCTTAAAAAGTAAAAGGCTTAATAAAATGACAAAAAGATTTATATCCTTCGCCGTAATAAGCTTATTGCTGATAGTCATACCCAGTAAAAGTTTTGCTGAGCAATCGGCAAAGCGCATCGTTGCCTTAGCGCCACATATTGTTGAAATGTTATTTGATATTGGTGCTGGCGATAAAATAGTCGGTGCGGTTGCCTATTCCGATTACCCTAAAGCGGCGCTAGATATTCCGCGTGTTGGCAGCTATCACGGCATGCAAATAGAAAAATTATTGGCATTGAATCCTGATTTAGTTATTGTTTGGAAGTCAGGCAACTCGCAAAGTGACATTGATAAAATGAAACGCTTAGGACTAAAAATTGTTTTTAGTAATCCAGTAGATATTGCGGATGTTGCCACTGAATTACGTTATTTTGGCGGTTTAACCGGACATCAACAGCAAGCAGAAAGTGTCGCGTTAGCTTATGAACAACGTTTAAAAAAATTACGGCTCGATAATAAAACTAAGCAAACCATCCCTGTTTTTTATCAACTGTGGTCAGAGCCAATGATGACCATTAATGGCACAACTTGGATAAATCAGTTAATTGAAGTGTGCCAGGGAGTGAACGTTTTTAAGGATAACCCGACGCCTTATCCAAAGATAAGCACGGAAAACGTTATTGTTGCCCAGCCGCACTTAATGATTTTACCGGATGAAAACTCCGATAAACCACAACCCATTATTGACTGGCAAAAATGGCCAGAAATACCCGCGGTGAAAAACAATAAGTTTATTCACGTTGATGCAGATTTATTACATAGATTCAGTACCAGAATGTTAAGTGGTGTTGCAGATATGTGTGAAAAAATTGATCAGCAAAGATAGCGGTTCAATTTACTGAGCTGATTGATGATTTATCTATCAGCTCAGTAAATTAAAGGCTAAGCCGATGATAATTTTGCGCAGCCCCAGCCATGGTAATTACCACGGGAAGTAATGCTTTTTATTGAGCTTAATTTAAGTCTAATATGTTGTCATTACACGACAAAGTCTTGATAAATTAAACTTTTCATATTACATCGAGCTACGAGTCATATCACCGCAGGTTATTCATCTTAAATAGCAAAGTGATACAACAAAAAACACCTGCTGAGTTTAGCTACTACATTAGTTCTGCAGACGTAATTGCTATGATAAAAGATTCAACAAGTCATTGGCCGGCTAGCAGCAAGTGACACTTGATATGACGTTCAATAAGGTCGTTCTCGAACTCAGACAGATGAATGCAATTAAACCCTTTAATATTGTGCGTTAACTAAACTTAATATAGCACTGAGTAAAAATAAAAAAGGGCACATAAAATATGTACCCTAAATCAAATTATTTTTTAATGTCTTACCTTTAAGAGAATCTTATTCAATAAAGGCAATTGCAGATGGGTTTAATTCTGTTGCAAGTCTTGGAAATGCTTTAAGGTTAGTTTCAGTATTTATAACATCAACGCCTGGCTTCTCTGGATTGCTTACGCTAAGCCAAAGAAAGTTGGCAGCATCTAAAGCAATATAGCTAATTTGTTCGGTGCCTGTAGCCGCTACCTTTTCATTAGCAATAACACCCGTTGTCGGGTTAAAGGTATATACCGTTGAAAGCTCATAATAACTTGGCGTAAAAAATGTTTCACTGGCAACAAAATAGCCTTTTGTTTCGGATACAACGACGCTTGAACCAATATAAGCACCGGTATTATTTTCAATATCTGCAGCAGACAAAACACTGCTCAAGTTATAATCACTTGTCGCTATCGCTTCGATGCGACTAGAGGTTAAGTCAGCACTGCTATATGAGTTACGTGTTGTAACATATACCGTATCGCCTTGACTCACTATACTATGACCCAGTGGGTTTAAGCCTTGAAGCGGAATACCTTTAAGATTATCATTTTCATCAGCATTTGTTTCAATCTCTTGGTCTGTCGCTGTATCAAAAACGGCTACATAAGCTGTGTTTGGTGAAAACGAGTCTGATAAACGTTGCATAGCAATAAACAGTTTACCGTCGGCAATTGTCGCTGAGGCAGGGTTTGGTGTGCCATTACTATTGTTATCAGCGATGTAGCTAGATAGATCTAATTGACCTAATTTGAAATCTTCAAATTGTGTTGCCTGAGGATTAACAATCCAAACTTTGTCTGAACCGTAACGTAAAAGATAAGCTTTGCTTTCATTGACCGACACTAAGTCATAGGGATTACGAGTATTTGAATCGCCGGTATCTTGGGTTGTATATGACCAAACTTCTGTATCAAGGGCATCAGCATTATATTTTGAAATAGAATCAATATTATAACGGCCAATGTGAAAAACGTCTTTATTGTAGCTACGAACAGTATAGTCAGAGGCATCTTTAATATAATAGCCTTTGGTGACCTGCTCTGTAATTGGGTCTAAGGTCACAACTTCAGAGCCTGAAAAATCAGGTGCAACTGTTTGAACAACCGCGAATGATGGTGTGTCTTTCACATCACCGACACTCACTTGAATAGCCAATTCACCGGTTAAGTTCTTTTTACTGTCATCCGTTGCAACAATTGTGACAGCGAAAGGACCGACTTCACCGCTGTCAAAATCAGGAGCCTCTATAAAGCTTAATTCACCACTTTGTGTAATGCTAAATAAACCACTTGAATTACCCGTAAGTGAAAGTACGATAGCGTCTCCATCGGCATCAGTAGCATTATAGGTGCCAACTGATGTTGTGTTTTCTTCTATCGTTGGGCTACTTGCGCCGGTAACTATTGGTGCGACATTGTTTTTTGAACTTCCGCCACAGCCTGCAAGAGCAAAAGTGCTCAGTACTAAACTTAATGGTAATATGTGTTTTTTAAAGCTAGTTAACATTTAAAATCCCTTAATTGTGTATTTTATTTTTAAGCTACGACCCTGCGATGTTCTATTCGCAAGATCTTGGTATTTGTCGTTAAATAAATTATTGGCGGCAAAAGATATTCTATGTTTGCCTTTTTTCCAGTTGACTGAAAAATCTGATACGGTGCGGTTGGCTGGATTACCATTACCTACATGACCGTTATTATTTTGAATTCTGTTAATGAGATTGAAGTACAAGTCTTTATCTTTACTTACTTTAAATGACATGTTCCATGCGGAATTTACCTTGTATTTCAACGCTACACTGTACTGTTGATGATATATACCAGGTAGTTTCTTCTTATTAAATGCGACAAATTTTGATGTGGTTTCACTATCTATAATATTGGCTTGTAGTGCGAAAGATAATTGTGTTAATAATTGATAATTTGTTTGAATTTCAATACCTAACAAGTCTGCATTACTGACATTTCTATAGCTACCGACATTACTTGAGTTAAAAATGGCGACAATTGAATTTTCTAATTTTTGTTGGTAAATAGATGAAGATATAGACAGACTTTTGTAAAGGTACTGCCCACCCATTGAGAGTGTTTTTGCTTCCTCTGGCAATAAATTATCGTTGCCTTTAAAGGAGCCTCTATCACCAAATAATTCGTACAATGTCGGTGTTCTCACACCATTACTTAAGTTACTGGTAACTTTTAAATTACCTTGCTTAAAGCTTAACCCGACTTCAGTTGTTTGATAATTATCATTGGCTACAAACTTAGCTGCACTGGATTGATTAATCGCTATGTTTGAATTTTTCTCTTGTAGGTTACTCAACAATGCATACACTTCTATAGGGAGTGACTCGGGTTGCCATTCAATGCGAGAGCCTATGTTGAGTTGTTCTTGTTTTGCTGAAATATCACATGACGCTATACCATTACATTGTGTTGGTTTTCCGTTGTGTTCGCTAACAGAGCTGAAATTTTGTTTATTAAAACTGACAAATGGCACTAGATTAAACTCGTTCCATGTAAGGTAAGGTTTAAAGCCGATATGTTTTTTTGTTGTTTCATAATCATTGATATCAAGTTTTATCGAGTCGGGACTTGAAATATAACGCTCATCTTTATTTTCAGCGTAGGCTTCAAATTCTATTGAATTTAGCCAAGGGGATTTGCTTAACCATTGATGTTGATAGCTATAGCGTAAGTTGTCAGAGTTTAACGTCGAATTGTTTTCAGGGGAGTTGTTTTGGTAATTAGGCAGGGCTTTTTCTTGATCGTTATACTGTACATTGACCCTGATCTGATGTTGATTAAATTGGAATATGTCGTTTATAAAAAAAGACTTCTTTGTAAACTCATTATTTCTTAATGCTTGTCTGTCAGACGTATCACTACTACTAAAGCCCGCTGGAACGATAAAATCGTAATCGTTGTCACTGTTAATATAATGACCACCAAAAGACAGACTGTGAGTTTTAAATGCTTTATTATAAAGAGCATTAACTTCTTGATAGCCAAATGAGCCGGTGGCCAAGGTTAATTTACTGGAGTCTTCAGTGGGGTTGTAAGTGTTAATGCGAATAACACCACCTATAGGGGTAGCGCCGGTACCAATCGCTTGATTTTTACTGATTTCAATACTTTCAATTTGTTCTGTGGGTATCTGGTTTAAATCAAAACCACCAAATTGGCTATCGTTAATCAGTTGACCATCAATATAAAGTTGGACCTGCTTACTACTCGACCCTCTAATTGAAACAGAGACAGGATTACCAATGCCACTTATTTGGCGAATTTGAATGCCATTTATCGACTGTAAAATATCGGCAAGCGTTTGCGATGAGTATATAAAGCTTTCGCGATGTAATACTTGATAATTAGGTGTATTAAATGACTGATCATTAACAACTTCAATGACTTCTATATCGTCAGTTGACACGTCTTCTACTTGCGCAAATACAGGCATCGCTATGAGTAAAGGAACAAAGATATTTCGTAAATAAGAAAAAATAATAACCTCAAAAAATTTTGAGGGAGGTACGGAAGGATCATGACAACTAGCTATTGCTAATGTCATTAAATTCCGTAGCGCCCACCGCACTGCAAGTCATTCGATATCATTTAGGCCGGTCTCCGGGCTTAACTTTACATAGCGTAAAGTATTACCGTTGCGGGGGCAGCGTTAGAATTATGCATAGCATGTACTAACTTCCCGATTATCTCTAATTCATACCTTGTTGAAGTATAAATATTGAGCACCTAATCAATTATGGTCGTTATTTTGAGACTATTAATATAGCTTGTCAACAGTTAGAGTATTAAATCTATAGTTCATGGCTAGTTAGCTTTAATCGTTCGGCGGGTTTAACGCAACGTCATTTACGCTTTATTTTGACCCAGCCCTTTGAGTTCAGAGGTAAAACATGTCGTATTATCAGAAAAATTTTGTTGCCAGACTATTTTATCTGATGGTATTAACGATGATCTGGTGAGGCATTTTTTGAAGTTACTGACACTTTAGTGACGGCAATTTCTTCTTTTTAATTAATAATGAGTCGTTCAATAACAGCCGATAAAACCTAAGCTCTACGGTAGGTATTTATTGTCTGCCAATTTCACCTAGGCTGTTTAATGGAGAGTTTGGCTAGTCATTATCAGCGACAATTGTCATTGTTATTGATTCGCTATATCCACTGATTTTAAAGTTAATTTTTCAATAATATTAGCTAGCTGATTTTTTTCTTCAGCACTTAATACCGATAATAGTTCTTGCTCACGAGCTAGCACCATAGGTATTAACTGTTGATATATAGCCAAACCTTGCGTGGTTAGTTTTAATAGCGAAGAGCGTTTATCGGATTTATCTGTGTTTTTAACCAATAATCCCTGAGCTTGCATCCTTGTTATTGCGCGGCTCGCCGGCATTTTTTCTAAGTTAGTTTGTTCACCTACCTGCTTTGCGGATAATAACTCTCCGTTACCTAAGCTGGCTAGCACTCGCCATTCTTGACGAGAAAGCTCAAATCTTCCTGTGTAAATATCAGCAATGTTATCACTCACTTTTACTTGTAGTTGCGTCAGCTGATAAGGAAAAAAGTTGGTTAAGTGTAAGCTTTTCATCGTTTAGTTATGCTCGGCTATGCTTGTGAAATCATGTTGTTGTCTACTCTAAATGATTCAGCATTTAAGTGATGCTTTTTCAATAGTTTATAGAATTCTGTTCGGTTTCGCTGCGCTATTTTTGCGGCTTGTGAAACATTACCTTCGGTGGTTTTTAGTAATTTTGCTAAGTAGTCACGCTCGAATTGCTCTCTCGCTTCTTGAAAAGAAGGCAGCTGTGCACTTTCATTACGTAAAGCATTATTAATTAAACTCTCACTAATTAATGGCTCGGTAGATAAAGCGACGCATTGCTCAACAACATTTTGTAATTGTCTAATATTACCGGGCCATTCAGCCCTAATTAAAATCTCCATCGCGGCTTGGCTAAAGCCGTTTATTTTATGACTGGTACTTTTAATCGCGACTGTTAAAAAGTGCTGGGCAAGCAAAGGAATATCTTCACGTCGTTCAGACAGGGCTGGTAAAGTGAGTTCCACAACATTTAAGCGGTAGTAAAGATCTTCACGAAAGCTTTTATCTATGATGGCTTGTTGTAAATTTTTATGGGTAGCGGCAATAATACGGACATCGACTTTTACTGACTGGGCACTGCCGACTGGGCGCACTTCTTTTTCTTGTAAGGCGCGTAATAATTTAACTTGAAAGCTCATCGGCATGTCGCCGACTTCATCAAGAAATAACGTACCGCCATGGGTTGATTGGAAAAGCCCTTGATGATTTTTATCTGCGCCAGTAAAAGCACCTTTACAGTGTCCAAATAACTCCGACTCGAGTAATTGTTCAGGTATTGCCGCACAATTAATCGCCGTAAATTTTTTATCATGACGCTTACTTGCTAAATGCACGGCTTTTGCCAGGAGTTCTTTACCTGTACCACTGGGACTATGGATCAATAAACTAAAGTCACTTTGGGCAACTTGATAAGTTTGCTGTAACAACGAAGACATAACGGCACTTCGGCTAATTATTTTCTTGCGCCAAATATCGGCTTTTTTGTCGGTATTATGAGCGCTACTTTGTGGTTGTAAGCGAATGGCTTCTTGCACAGTAGAGAGTAATTCTTGGCTTTCAAAAGGTTTGGTTAAAAAACTAAATACGCCTTGCTTAGTCGCACTAATAGCATCGGGTATCGTGCCGTGTGCGGTCATAATGATGACGGGCAAATTAGGCTGTTGCTGACGGATTTTTTCAAATAATGCCATACCGTCCATACCTTCCATACGTAAATCGCTGATCACTAATTGCGGATGAAATGTTTCTAAAATACCTAAAGCCATTTTAGCACTGTTTGCTGACTCTATTTGATAACCCGCAGCAGATAAGCGGATACCAAGTAATCTTAATAAACTGGGATCGTCATCAACAAGTAGTATTTTTTCACTTTTTTGCTGATCGAATTTTTTGCTGTTTGTTGAAACCATCATTTTTACTGCCCATGCTCATTAATATTATGTTCTATTTTTCTCAGCTGATTTATTTGCTGCTTTAACACTTCTAATTGTTGTTGTTGATCTTGATAGGCTTGCTTAATGAGCTGTCGCGCCTTTTTTTCTTGCGATAGTTCATTCAGTTGTAATATCTGCTGGTTGAGTTGTGTTTTTAACATACTAAAAAAGGCAAAGTCGCTTTGGCTTAGATTGTTTTTACTCAGGGTAATAAGCGACAGCTGATTTAATTTACTTTTTGCGGTAAACGGATTGTGAACCGGTGAATGAGGTAGAGCAAAAAATAGTGCTGATTTTAATTGCCATTCAATAGTTTCAGCACTGTTATTTTTATCTTGTTTGATTAACATGCTCTCGGCTAACGAAACTAATTGATGTTGGTGTATTTTATCGGCAATTTGTGCTTGGTTTAACTCGACTAAAGACAAATAATATTCTGTATAATCAAGGGGGCCACTGTTAATGTGATGGCTTTTATTGTCGCTGTTTAGTAACTGACAACCCGTTAACACGGGCAGTAATAACAGTAAAAAACTAACAGTGAGTATTCTATAAAATAAATATAACATTACACTGATACTCCACTCATTTTTTTTGTTAGAAAAGCATTAGGCAAGGTTATTGTCATGGCAGTGCCACTATTTTTACCTGTGTTACTGGTTATATTAATGGTGCCATTTAAGCGCATCAGTAACTCCTTTACTATGGTTAAACCTAAACCACTACCTTTTATTTTGGCATTCTTTGCCGGTGTTCCTTGATAAAAAGCATCAAATATTTTTTCTTTTTGGCTACTGGCTATTCCGCGACCTTGGTCAATAACGGTTATCGACAACAGACTATTATCAAGTGAACAGTTAATGTTAATAACATTATTGTCGTGCGAGTATTTTATCGCATTGGATAAGAGGTTATCTAAAATAACACTTAATTGTTTGGCATTGACCTTGAGTTGTATTGCGTGGTTTTTATAGTCAATGGTTAAGTTTTTCTGTTTAATATCTAAAGTTCTTTGCTGTAATACCTGAGTAACTAACAATGATAAATCAACAATTTCAGTATCTTGTAAACTGGTCGAGTCGAGCACAATATTAAAGTCAAGTAAGTCTTCAATTAAACGTTGCAAGCGGGTAACACTGCTACGGATAATGTTAGATATTTCTTGCTGCTCGGGGTTTAACTCACCAACACTGTTATCGTACAGTAATTCTGTTCCCTCTCTAATGGCGGCAAGTGGCGTTTTTAGTTCATGGGAAATATGACGAATAAAACTCGATTTTTGTAACTCCAGAGCATGCAAGCGCTTGCGCATCACTTCCAAGGCGTCAGCAATTTCTGTCATCTCAGGTGAGCCATGTAAAGTGACCTTTTTTTCAAAGTCTCCTAATGCTAAATGATGTATTTTACTGAGTAATTGCTTGAGCGGTTTAGTGATTAAATAGATAAAAATTGCGGCGATAAGCAAAGTAAAGGGAATGATAAGTAAGCTTTTCAGCATATCGTGTCTAACACCGTTGGCTGAATCTTTAACCTGTTCTACTTGTAAAACAAGTAAGTTATTACTTTCTTCGGCTATTGTTTTTCGTATCGAAACTAGTTGGGTAAATTGTTCTTGTAACAATGTTAATGACGATTCTTCTAGAGGGTGCCGCGTTAAGTAGCTATGCAGGTACTCAATCGCTTGAGAAAACTCTGTGCTGAGCAAGCGTAAGCTTGGGTTGCTTTTAAAGAGGTTATTACTTGCCATTGCTTTTAAGATAACTTGTTCGTCTTTTAAATAAGCACTCAATAAATCTTGATCTTTTAGAATGATAAATTGCCCAGCACTGCGTTCCATTTTAGCTAAGGTAAAGTTAATTTCACGGTTTGTTTTAACGAGTTCAGCAACATTAAAGATAGCCGATGTACTTTGTTGGGAAAGCTCAGTGACTTGATTTGCGCTATAAATTAACGCTATGACTAGCGGAAATGCAACAAAAGTAAAACCTAAAATGCTTAGTTTTCTAATCGAATACAAATTTATTGCAAAAAGTTCGGACAAGCTAAATTTTTTCATAGATATCACAAGTATTAATCAGGAGTGTATTTTAGTTTTATTAAGATAAAAAACAAGCGTGTCGCTTATTTGAGACAGTACTTTAGATGATACTAGAATGTTTTTTGTTATGACTTTTATAAGTTAGTCACTGTTTTACATCGGTTATTTTCTGAATTATTAACGATTTTGTTTTTTTTCTTTTTTTCGGGCTGTTTTATCTGTTGCTTAATGGCGACACTTTAGGCGGCTTAGTTATTTTGATTTTATCATTAATTGAATTAAATCAGTGCTTTATACTTTTGGTTCGATTCCTGCAGTGTCGTTAATGATATTATTACAATCATTAAAATAACCCGATGAACTCTATAAATAAAGGAATTAAAATGAATTCTATTAGCTTAACAAAAGTGACTCTACTTGTTGGTACTTGTGCCTTAGCTTCGTATTTTGTCAACGCAGGAGATAAAGTTGCAAGCCTAGATATTCCTATTGCTGATCAAGCAGCAATTAAACCTGTGGCAACTAAAATGTTGTCGGTAGACAATGTAGCAAAAAGTACACCGGCCATACTGACTCAGTTCGATGAAGATAAAAATGGTTTGCTTAATGAAGCAGAAGTTATTGCGAGCAAAGATGAAAAATTAGTTAAGCATTTTAAAGACATCGATAAAAATGCCGACGCTGAAATCAGTGCTAGCGAGCTAAAAACCTACCTTGCGGCTGTAAAAATTAACAATTAATGGTTGAAAAATAAGCCATATCTCTCTAGAATTATAGTCCCTAATTTCCAACTGTAGATAATAAACAGTTGGAATTTTTATTAGTTAATACGCAGTCGAAAACTATTATGAGCAATAAACCCACTGACGGTATCCCTATAGAATCAATGCCTCGATTTGTACAAGTTGATGATTGGATTTTTGAAATAAAAACCGTACGAGCAATACGTGTTGATGAATATGGTAAACCCTACACGGCGATCGCCAATTTAACAGTAAATGGAGATAACGCCTACATAGATGGTTTGTTAACAAGAGAGAATGAAAAATTTAATCGAAAAGATTACGCAGCTTTTCATCAATTTTGTCATCAAATGCAAGTTAAGCAAGCTCATTTCGATCGCTTTAAAAATAACAAACTCATTGCTGAACGTGTTGATATTAAACCGATTAAAGTTGAAGCTGAAGCGGTTAAGCAGACAACAATACTTAAACTGGTTCGTTAACTTATCTACAGGTTTGCGCTATTTTTTGAATCAAAAGCGGCTAAAATATCAATAATTCTAATCCCCAGATAAAATGAATGCCTATTTATGTCATTAAGTACTGCTCGTCTCGACCGTTTCATTAGTGAAAATTGCAGCGTTAGTCGCAGAGCTGTGCGCTTAATGTTAGCGAAAAAGCGTATAGCGGTAGATACTATTATTGCAGATGATATTGGCCAACGAATTGATAAGTTCTCAAAAATCACTCTAGATGGTCACATTTTACAAGATAATCGTGCGCTCTATATAATGCTTAATAAACCTATTGGTGTAGTCAGTGCAACGATAGATAAACAACACAAAACGGTCATAGACCTACTTGTCGAGCAAAACTTATTTAGCGACAGTGGTAACGAAGAAAAAGACAACTTACATATTGTTGGTCGACTCGATTTAAATACTTCCGGGTTACTGTTACTGACCAACGACAGTCGTTGGTCTGAACGACTTATGTCCCCAGAGCATAAAGTAGAAAAGTGCTATCAAGTCACTTTACAAAACCCGTTAACAGATGACTATCAGTCAGCTTTTGCACAAGGGATGTATTTTGAATTTGAAAATATCACCACTAAGCCAGCAAAATTAACAATTATCAGTAATACTGTAGGCCAACAAACTAATCAATATATTGCTGAAGTTAAGTTAATTGAAGGGCGTTATCATCAAATTAAGCGGATGTTTGGTCGGTTTCGTAATCCCGTTATAGGCTTGCATCGACAAGCCATCGGAAACTTATTCTTGGATGAAAATCTACCTGTAGGTCAAAGTCGATTTCTAACGGATGATGAAGTACTTGGTATTTTTACAACGACTGTTACTAACTGATAAGAATAGATTAATCTAACTCATCAGCATCACTAATTCGCTCTAATCGTTCCTGTTCTTCAGCAAATGCTGCTTTTATTTCTTCTAATATTGTATCAACATCAGCCGATTTTGTGTCTTCTTTAAATAGGCCCGTTAACTCGGTTTCTGGTGATAATTCTGCTTTCTCATATAAGACCCACATTTCTTGAGCATATTTACTTTTTGCTAATTCTGGGGCAAATTGAGCATAATAATCAGTAATATTTTCAACATCGCGCAGTAACATGCTTTTGGCATTATTGTTGGCTGAGGCATCTACAGCCTGTGGTAAGTCAATAATAACAGGACCGTATTCGTCAACTAGGACATTAAATTCTGATAAATCACCATGAATGATACCCTCGCAAAGCATGATCTTTACATAATTCATCATGATAAGGTGGTCTTCAATGGCGTGTTCACGTGGCAATATTATGTCATTTAAGCGCGGTGCAACGTCGCCTTCACCGTCGGTGATCAGTTCCATTAACAGCACACTTTCAAAACAACCAAATGGCTGAGGCACTCGTACACCAGCAGCAGCTAACGTATAAAGGGCTTCAACTTCGGCATTCTGCCAAGCATCTTCTTGTTGTTTTCTGCCATACTTTGAGCCTTTTTCCATCGCGCGTGCGCGACGGCTATTACGGCTTTTTCGACCTTCTTGGTATTGAGCGGCTTTTTTGAAACTGCGTTTATTGGCTTCTTTATATACTTTGGCACAGCGAATATCATCGCCACAACGTACCATATATACAGTTGCTTCTTTGCCACTCATTAATTGACTGATTACTTCGTCAACCAGTCCATCGTCAACCAGGGGTTGTAGTCTTTTAGGTATTTTCATTATTTAATTAAATCGGCTTTGAAGTTATTCTTCGTCAAGTTCGTCGAAGTCTTCGTCTTCACCAAGCGGTTTTACTGAACGGAAACCTTCTTTTACGACGATCTCTACATAGAATGAAGTTAAGCCAAGCTTTTCAGCTTCGTCGATATGTTTATTAAGTGCAGATAAGTGTACAACTTCTGCGTCTGCTTCGGTGATACCATATTTAGAGTCAAAATCCCAAAAATCAACGCCAGCAGGCAGCTTTTTGTTTCTTTCTCTTTTTATGTATTTTTTCACATCATGTTTTACACCTTCAAATAAGCGAGCAACTTTAATTTTTGGGTGAGTGATGTTGAATGTTTTTTTCATGACGTTCCTAAATGATATTGTTAAGAGAATTTGTTACATATGATCTGCATTTTACGTTAATTTTTCCTTGGGTGCGACAGTTAGTATTTGCTAAAGTGAACTTGGTTATATTTTTCGATGTTTTATTCAATTTTTTATAAGGTTTTTCTGTTATGTCATCCGTTATTAAACGTTTCTCCCAGTTAGTTTTTGTTTCATTAACAACATTGCCCTTAGTAGTGAATGCTTCGGGTAATAATAATTTTACTCTATGTATCAATAGTTTGCAGGTCAAGGCCGAATCTGCTGGTTATTCAGGCTATATTGTTAATGATATTATTCCAGCGCTTGCGCCGATAAAACGCGTGATTGAGCTCGATCAACGCCAACCTGAATTTAGTCAAAGCTTTGCTGATTATTTAAAATTACGCTTAACTAATTATCACATCCAAACCGGTAGAAAGAAATTAGCTGAGCATAAAGAGCTGTTTGACAAATTGTCTAAAAAATACGGCATTCCTGCACAGTACTTAGTGTCTTTTTGGGGCTTAGAAACTAACTTTGGTAGAAACAAAGGGAAAATGTCGGTGTTAAACTCTTTAGCCACATTGGCCTGTGATGAGCGACGTAGTGAATACTTTACCGCTGAATTATTTGATCTGTTTCATTTGATCGATAATAAAACGGTCACCACCAAGCAACTCGCTGGTTCTTGGGCCGGAGCCATGGGGCATATGCAGTTTATGCCCTCAGCATTGAGAAAGTATGCATTAGACGGCGATGATGACGGTAAAATAGATGTTTGGCAAAGTGAAGCCGATGCGTTAACGAGTGCGGCTAATTACTTAAATAGCATTGGCTGGTTAGAAAAAGAGCGTTGGGGTCGTCAAGTACAGCTGCCAAAAAACTTTGCTTTTCAACAAGTCGAGTTTGATCAGTTCTATCCCTTAGCAACCTTTAAAGCTTTAGGCGTAACACGTGCTAATGGTACTGCTTTATCTGATTATAAAATTGATGCTGAGTTAGTCTTACCTGCTGGCGCTGGTGGACCTGCATTTTTAGTCTACCCTAATTTTAATGTTATTATGAAGTGGAATTTGTCTGAGAATTATGCGCTTTCTGTTGGCTTGTTAGCTAACCGTATTCAAGGGGCTAGCGGCTTAAAGGTCAGTGCTCAAGATAAGGATGTATTATACAAGCCTGCTGAACTACAAGCGCTTCAGGAAAAGCTTAATACGTTAGGTTTTGACGTTGGAAAACCTGATGGTATTTGGGGACCAAAAAGTCGTAAAGCTATTCGTTTATATCAATTACAACATAATTTAATCGCCGACGGTTTCCCCAATAGTGCGGTATTAATAAAAGCAGGTATTCAAGGATAACTCTATTTATCTCTTAGTTAAGATATTTATGCTTATGCAATTGAGTGACTACATACTCATTAAGTCTTATTAAGACGCTTATATACGCCAATTGAAAAGATGGCGCCGAAGAAAAGGGAAGTTCAAGTAGGTTGATATTACTGAGTCTGTCTATGCTCAGTAATGTCTTTTGCGTTACCCTAATGTTTAATCTTCAGCTAAGTGCCTACTCAAAATTAAGTGCGTTAATACTAGTTTTACATCGGCACGATTTTTAATATTTGTGACGTTTTATGCAAAACACTCGGCCAGTTTTGCGGTAATCTTTCGCCCAGTCACATGCTAAGTCATAACATCCCTTTTATCGCTATATCAATAAAAAACTCCAGTATATTGTCGTTTGATAGCGTTTTCCTGTAATGACCATCATTCAAAGAACAAAGAGATGAATTGCATTTTATGTTAAATAAATAAGCTATAAACATCCTTCTTTATCTCAAAACATGATGTAGATCTAATTTTTAACAAATAGCCTTTCCAGCCAACCATTGTGTATGTATGTATTGTTTAAGATCATCATTTTTCTTTTTCGTTAATTTATAATCGCCACATTACTCATATGAAGTGCTGGAATTTTCAAAATAATGTACTTGGCAGTTGAATTATTTTATTTGCATTGGGATAAAATACAAAAATTTTGCTGATGAATTATTAAAGCACTTTTACTACTTTATGGTCATACAGGAAGTTAACATGTATAAAAAGTCATTAATTAATATAGCGTTAACAGCTATTTTATTACCGTCACATTTTGCTATAGCAAACAACAACGATGTTATTCATCAAGGCATTGATGAAAAAACTGAAGTTCTCGTTATTATTGGGAAAACACCACGAAAAATTCAAGACGTTGTCGGTGCTGTTTCAGTCATTAATAGCGAGACAATCGATAAACAATTAGTGCACGATATCGCTGATCTTGTTCGTTATCAAGCGGGTATCAATGTTATTAATTCTGGCAGTCGGTTCGGTGATTCAAATATTGCGATTCGTGGCATTTCCGGTAATCGTATTGCAACAGAAATAGATGGAGTACCGGTTGCAGAACAATTTAATGTCGGTAGCTATTCAAACTCAGGCAGAAACATGATCGACCCTGATTTGATAAAACAAGTTGAAATTCTACGAGGACCTGCGTCAAGTATATATGGCAGTGATGCGATAGGTGGGGTGATTTCTTATGTGACTAAAAAACCATCTGATTTACTCAGCCAAACAGACAAAGATGTCTATTTGGGGTTAAAAACAGGTTATTACTCAATTGATGACAGTAAGGCTATTTCTTTAAATACAGCTTTTGCTTATGGTAAGTCTAGTGCGCTATTTTCAGGGTCTTTGCGCAAAGGCCATGAGTTTGATCACAACACATCAACAGATTTAGCTAAAGATATTCAAGATAACGAAACTCAGTCTTTTCTTGCTAAGTACTATTATGAAATATCAGACAACCAAGAAATCAGTTTTAGTTATGATTACTTTTCACGTGATAGCCAAAGTGATATGCGTGCAATTTTGGGGTTAGGGCGTTTTGAGTCAACTCATTTATTACTAGGTGATGATGAAACTGTTCGCGAAAATTTTTTAGTAACTTATGATTTTGTTTTAGAAAATGATTGGTTAGAAGGTGGTTATATTCGACTTTATGATCAAAATACTGAAACACAACAACTCACTGATGAAAGCAGGGTATCTAGGGGTAAAGAGTACCTTTATGACAGAGACTTTTTTTATGAACAAGAAGTGCAAGGATTAAGGTTTAATTTTTATACTAATATTGATACTCGTGGTACCACTCAGCATATTGGTTATGGCTTAGAGTTAAATAAGAGTAAAACTAAAGAAATGCGAAACGGTGTACAAACTAATATAGCCACAGGTGTGTCAACAAATAACATTTTATCTGAGGTATTTCCTGTAAGAGACTTTCCTATTTCAGAGGTTAAAGAGTTAGGTATTTATATTAATGATGAAATTGCCATAGAGGGTACTAATTTCACCATTATTCCGGCGATTCGTTATGATCGTTATAAATTAACACCTAAACCTGATGTTATGTATTTAGAAGATAATCCTGCTACTGAAATTGTTTATATCAGTGAAGATAGTTTTTCACCTAAATTGAGTGTTGTTTATCAAATAAATAATAACAGCAAAGTCTATCTTCAATACGTTAAAGGTTTTCGAGCTCCCCCTTTTGAAGACGCTAATATTGGTTTAGACATTCCAATGTTTAAAATGCGAGCCATTCCAAACGCCGATTTAAAATCTGAAAAAACTCATGGCTATGAAATAGGTTATAGCGTTGATATTGAACAACATACATTTAACTTGGTTGGCTTTTTAAATGATTATAAAGACTTTATTCAAACAAAAGTTAACTTAGGGTTTGATCCAGCAGTGCAACGATTAATATTTCAATCTCAAAATATTGATAATGCAGAAATCTATGGCGTTGAACTTAGCTACAAAGGTAAATTTGATAATGTTTTTAATAGCAATAATAGTATAACTGCCTATGGTAATTTATTTTGGAGCGATGGTGAAAATAAAGATACAGAGCAACCATTAAATGAAATACAACCCAATCATGCTCTACTTGGTGTGCAATGGTTAAGTGCTGATGAAAATGCATCTATTGCATTTAATGCCAGCTTAGTTGATGGAAAATCAGATATTGATGATCCCGACAATAAGTTAGCTACAACGTCTGGCTATACAACGTTTGACTTGGTGGTTAATTACAGTTTTAGCGATAAAATAACTTTAGCTGCAGCAATATATAATATAACGGACAAAAAATACGCTCATTGGTCTGACGTAAACGGATTTGAAGCGAATGATCCACTATTAGATACCTTAGCTGCGGCGGGCATTAATGGCTCAGTACAAATCAAGTATGCTTGGTAGCTTAAGTTAGAAAAATATTAACACAAGAACTTAAGATGAATAAAAAGCCTATTATGAATAGGCTTTTATGTTCATGATGGCTATTTTTAGACAGCCTATCTTTCAAGGGATGAGTGTATCTTTGTTCGTCAACGATCAGTTTTGATTCTGATAAAAAACTGAATAGCTACATCAAGGTACGAAATAGTGCAGTGGCGTGCCTGCATTATCATTCTCTGCATCGATGTTATCGACACTTCTGTTTATATCGATGCAGTAGGAGAGTCAGGCAGCAGTGTTAAAATAAGGCAATACTCAGGTTATGTGTGTTGAGTTTTATTCGTCAATACATTGAGTGAGAATAATCCTTACCCTGGTGTAAAATCAACAAGGCTTAAATTGAACCTTTATTGCTTTTACTCTGAAACACTATTCTTTAGGTGATAAACAAACAAACGTAATAAAGCGGCCGATCACTAGCAATAATTTCTACAATAATAGAGATTTCTTTTGAGTAATATTTTTGGATACTTCTTACTTTACGCCATGTGCTGTTAAGCACTGGGTATATTCTTTGTCGGTGCCATTGATATGATTAATTAACCATTCTTTTAAGAAACTACTGACTTCAGATAGTGCGTCATGACCTTTTTCATCATACAAGCTAACGAATGATTCAACTTGAGCTATCATCACCTTATGTTGTTTTTTATGGGCTTCAACATCAATAAAATTATGCTCAACAAGTAAATTTTCTTCTCGTTCAAAATGATATTTTGTGTAAGCAATTAAATTACTCAATGCTTGACGTTCAAAATCTTCACTCATCGCATAGTCATAGGCAGTAGTGAACTGATTAAGTAAGTTAATCAGTTTTTTATGATCATTATCTAAACTTTCAATGCCGACGCTATATTCTTCTTGCCACTCCAGCTGATTGCTTTGATTTGTTTTCTTATAAATCAAAGGTACCAGTGCTAGCACAACAATTAATACCCAAGAAACTGGATTGGCCATGCTTGATAAAAAGCCTAAAAAAATAGCAACAATAATCAAACCAATAGTGGCGGCATATAGTAAAGACTTAGTGCGGTTATTCATAAATAATACCCCTAAAATTAATGTGGTTAAGTAGTTGGTTTCTGTGGTGATTCTAATACGAAAATAGCTTAAGTCTTCTAAAAACGCCTGATTTATTGACCTTGATCAAGTTGCAAATTCATTGATGACTAAAACTTTTAAAACTTGATCTGAATCAGGTTATTTATTCCTGAAGTAATGAATAGTTACATTTGTTTACTGGACTAACACTTTTTCTTGTAATTGATTTTAAGTTGCTTTCAATAATAAAGCGCGTAGACCAGAACGTTAACAACGACGAATTTGTTTATTGGTGTTTCAGTTTCGACTTTTATTAAAGCGAAATAACCGAAATTCTAATAAAAATAAAATTAGAGTAGAACACTGAAAAAATAAGAATTATCCAAAACATTAAGCTCGTAAAAATATCTGGAGAATGACGATGAAAATAATTAAATATGGCTTGTCAGCACTTGGTTTAGCAATAGGAATGGCCGTTACTGGTATTAGTCTGTCTGTATCAGCAACAGAGCCGACTTTGTCTGAGGCTGACTTTGATAAAGCGAAATTACAATACTTTCAACGCTGTGCTGGTTGTCATGGTACTTTGCGTAAAGGCGCAACAGGCAAAAATTTAGAGCCTGAAAATACTTTAAAAAAAGGCCAGCAACGTTTAGAGAAGATTATTTCTTTAGGTACTGAAGGTGGTATGAATAACTTTGACGATTTATTCAGTAAAGAAGAAATAGCTAATTTAGCGACCTTCATTCAGATGGAACCACCTATTCCTCCAGAAATGTCTTTAGCGCAAATGCGCTCTTACACCAAAGAATATGTAGCACCGAAAGATTATCCAACTAAACCAATGCATGGTTTAAATTGGAAAAACTTCTTTGTTGTTATCGAACGTGACGCAGGTACTGCCGCCATTATTGATGGTGATACTAAGAAAATTATTGCTCACCTCGATACGGGTTACGCAGTACATGTCATTAAAGGTACAGAACATCATAAAGTTGACCATGCAAAAGATATTGGACGTTTTTGGTACACCATTGGTCGTGACGGTAAAGTAAATAAAATTGATTTATGGCAAACGCCTGACAAAATGTTAGTTGCTGAAACTAAAATGGCTTATGACGCTCGTGATATCGCAGTTTCTGGCGATGGAAAATACGTAATTGCTGGAGGTTACTGGCCTGCGCATTTCGTTATTATGGATGCAGTAACATTAAACCCACTTAAAGTTGTATCTACTCGTGGTTACAATACTAAAGGTGAATTCATCAATGAAGCACGTGTAGCTGCTATTTACACTTCGCCTTTAACGTCTTCATTTATCGTGGCAGTTAAAGAAACTGGTCAAATGCTACAAGTTGATTATACCGACTTAGATAACTTAACCATTACTAGTATTGCTTCAGCAGAATTTTTGCATGATGGTTTCTTTGATCCCTCTGGTCGTTACTTCCAAATTGCGGCTAATGCTTCAAATAAAATGGTTGTGATTGATACTATTGAACGTAAGTTAGAAGCGATGATTGAAGTTGATGCATTACCGCATCCTGGTCCTGGCGCTAACTGGATTGATAAAGAATGTGGTCCTGTTGGTGGCACAACTCACTTAGGTGTTGGCCTAGTATCAGTATGGGGCAATGATCCTATGGGTCATCCTGATAAAGCTTGGAAACTTTGCTATGAAGTTGAAACAGATGGTGCTGGTGCATTTATCCGTACCCATGAAACTTCACAATATGTTTGGGCTGATCAGTTGAAACATCCTGAGCCAGAAGTTCAACAATCAGTACAAGTATTTGATAAAGATACTCACCAAATCGTTAAAACTATCCGTGTAACAACAGAGCCAGGTAAAGCGGCACTGCATATGGAGTTTAATGATGACGGTACTGAAGTTTGGGTATCTGTTTGGAATCGTAAAGATGCTAGAAACCCTACGGGTGAGATTGTAATTTACGATGCAAAAACGCTTAAAGAGTTACATCGTATCAAGGGTTTAACAACGCCTACTGGTAAGTTTAACGTTCATAATCGTATGAACCACAAAACTTAATTAGTCATTTGACTAATAATGCGAGTGCAACAGCCGTTGTACTCGCACTCTTTGTTTAATTTTTCGCTTTATTCCTACGAGTTAATTATGGTAAATAACACAATAACTAAACCTAGCTTTTGGTCTCGTCGACTCCTGCTGGGTACAACAGTAGCCGGAGCTGTGCTCTTTTTTGTTGTCGGTATTGTTTTTTGGGGTGGCTTTAACACCGCGATGGAAGCAACAAACACCACAGAGTTTTGTATCGGCTGTCACGAAATGGAAGACAATGTTTATCAGGAATATAAACCCACCATACATTTTTCAAATAGAACTGGCGTAAGAGCGGGTTGTCCTGATTGTCACGTACCTAGACCTTGGATCCACAAAGTGGTGCGTAAAATACAAGCCTCTAAAGAAGTATTCTCTTGGTTAACGGGTAAATTAGATACCAAAGAAAAATTTAATGAACATCGTTTTGAACTTGCTCAGAGTGTTTGGAAAGCGATGAAAAATACTGATTCACGAGAATGTCGGAATTGTCATAATTTTGAGTCTATGAATCCAGAATATCAAAAACCTCGGGCCCGCAAGCAGCATTTAAATGCATTTGAAACAGGGCAAACCTGTATTGATTGTCATAAAGGTATTGCTCACCATGGTGTGAGAGATCAATTGTCAGATGAAGCACTTGAAGCTCTTGAAGCACCAAACCCTGAATTTATTCGCGAAGTACCGCAAATGTACCTTGATGGTTTAGCGCGAGTAGAAGCAAAAGAATCCAAAGATGCTGCAGATATCAAGGAAGCAGACCTTGCTGAGAAAGCGAAGATAGATGAAAAAATTGAACAAGCAGTTCAAGCAGCATTAACCAATGCAGGTACTAATTCAACCGCTAATAAAGCAATAACTGATAATGCTTTAGCGACGAGTTCTAGCAGCACGATTAATGTTGATTGGTCAAAAGCAAAATCCACAGATATTAGCGTTTTTTATCCGGGAACTGCATCGTTAGAATGGATATTAGGCCGGTCTCATGGTGGTAAACGTGCTTTTAGTAAAGGTGACCGTTGTATTGAATGTCATGGTAAAGAAATTGCTGATATTGGTGAAAATATTGTTTCAGGTAAAAGTGAGAAGGAACTTGAGCCAAACATAATACCGGGTAAGCGAGGAAGTTTCCCCGTAACAATTGATGCTAGCCATGATGATGAAAGCTTATATTTGAGGTTTAGTTGGGCTGACGGTGATCATGCGCCAGTTCCGTTTGTTGAAGGGGGTAAAATGGATCCTGATAACCCAATGAAGTTAGCCTTTATGTTAGCAACGGACGATGTTGAATATGCTGACCGTGCTGGGTGTTGGGCAACCTGCCATGCTGACGCTAACTCTATGCCTTATGCGCCGATAAAAGAGGAGCTCATCGGCTCAGATATCGCTACACGCTTAAATTTAAATTCAGGTGTTACTAAGTACTTGAAAGAGTCGCGTACTGAATTAGAAATAAAAGGCCGTGGTGATAAAGCATTGGGTGGTTGGGATAAATTGAAAGGTCAGAGTGATATTGATGCTGCGCAAGCTGAAAATAAATACATGGATATTGTTCGCTATAAATCTGGCAGCAAAGAAGTTGAAGATGGTCAAATATTAGCTGAACGTAATATGCATGGAGGTCAAGGCGCGGAAGTTGAAGCGTCATTGAAAAATGGTACTTGGTCTGTGGTCATTAAACGTAAGCTTAAATCTGACAAAGTGGGTGATGTCAGTATTGCCGCAGGTGCAGTATATAACTTTGGCTTCGCGATACATGATGATTATTCAAGCGCTCGTTACCATCATGTATCATTTGGCTATAAGTTAGCACTTGATAACGATAACGCAGAAATTAACGCCGTTAAACTTTAACACCGCTATAAACATTATTATCAATGGGTTATTTACTGAGCTCCAAAGTGCAACTTTGGAGCTTTTTTATATTCAGGATGGCTGTTCATTGACATTCTTGTTACACGGCATTAGGGCATCAGGGCGCTATGGCAATGAGCGATTTTATTATAGCTTTGAATGACAGAACACTGACTTTTTAGCTTTTAGCCGGTATAAAGAACCATTTTATGAAAGCGATTATGGGGGTAAGTTATTTGTTCAAAGGGAGTAACCCAATAATATCCAAAGTTGTTGGTTAAAGGTAAGTCGAGTGCAGGTAAAAACTCTACTTTATCAAGCTGATTTCGAATAAGAAACTTAGAGAGCAAAGCTATGCCTAACTCTGCAGTTGCGGCTTTAGCAATGATAGATACTAGTTCAAACAGCATGCCTTGTTTTGTTGGCGTTTAAGCATTAGGTTGTAAAAACCAATCTTGCCAAGCTTAAATACGTGTTGCTAAGTGTAGTAGTAGTAGTAGTAGTAGTAGTAGTA
>NZ_JACGVR010000044.1:0-28652 GCF_014077325.1 Colwellia sp. BRX8-5 | reverse complement strand
TGATGCAAAAGCTAAGCGCTTAAAAGAAGAAATAGCAGCCAAAAAAGCCGATGATTTACTCAAGAAAAAAGCAGCAGAGCGTAAACGTAAAGAGCAAGAAGCTCAAGAGCGTGCTCGACAGCAAGAAATGTTAGAGCAACAAATGGCTGAAGAAATGGCGGTTAGACAACAAGCCCGATATCAGCAAACAATGAGTGAGGTTGGTCGGTTTACCGCCCTTATAAGGCAAACCATTCAAGGAAACTTGATCACCGACCGCAGCACTATGGAAGGTAAGTCTTGTAAATTAACCATAAGTCTTGCACCATCAGGTTTTGTAACCAACGTTGTTATTGGCAAAGGGGACCAAGTAGTTTGTAGCGCTTCAAAGACGGCTATTTATAAAGCAGGGACATTACCTGTGTCTAAAGACCCCGAAGTATTTAAAGAAATGCGTACGATTAGCCTAACAGTGGTGCCTGAATTTTAATGGTTCAGTTTATATTCAATGAAAAATAACCCATGACTGAGAAAATAGTAAAATATATGAATAAATTTAAAGTAGCCTTCATTTTCTTTATCGTACTGATTTCAAATAGTGCATTTGCAACGCTTGAGATTGTCATTACCGAGGGTATTGATAGCGCTAGACCTATCGCTGTTGTACCTTTTAAATGGACAGGACTAGAGCCACTCCCAGAAAATATATCGTCTATTATTGGTGAAGACTTATTGCGCAGCGGTAAATTTAACCCGATAAAAAATAATCGTTTTCCACAAACACCATTTTCTGATCAAGACATTGATTATTCAGCTTGGGCAAATGAGGGCGTTGAAGCGGTTGTTGTTGGAGAAATTAATCAAATAGGTATTAGTCGTTACAAAATAAGCTACCAGCTGGTTGATGTTATTCGCGGGCAAATCACCGGTGGACAATCGCAAATGCTAAGCAATGGAGAATTGGTTCAAACTTCTGATCATATTTATGCTGAGGGTGCTTTTGAGATTAATGCTGACCAATTTCGTCGTTATGGACATCACATCAGTAATGTTATTTATGAAAAGTTAACCGGCAGTAAAGGTGCATTTTTAACCAAAATTGCTTATGTGATAGTGCGAGACCAAGGTGAATTTCCTTTTCAGTTAGTGATGGCTGATTATGACGGTGTTAATGAGCACGTTTTGTTGAGTTCTAAAGAGCCGTTAATGTCACCTTCATGGCATCCAAGTGGCAATCAGTTAGCGTACTCGACATTTGAGAATAACCAACAAAAAATATATATTATAGATATTTATACCGGAAAGCGTACTATGATCAGCGATCACCCTGGTATAAATAGTGCGCCACGTTGGTCACCCGATGGTAATCAACTTGCGATGATGTTATCTAAAGATGGCAATTCAGAGCTCTATGTTATGGAAGTAGCAACAAGAAAACTACGTCGTATCACCCGTCATCGAGCGATAGATGCAGAGCCAAGTTGGAGCCCTGATGGAAAATCATTAGTATTTAGTTCAGAACGGGGTGGTAAACCTCAGCTTTATCGCGTAAATTTAGTCGATGGTCGTGTTAAACGACTCACCTTTGATGGTGAAATGAACCTTGGTGGTTCAATTACACCTGACGGTCGCCAACTAATTATGGTGAACAGAACACGAGGGAATTATCATTTAGCTAAACAAGAGTTGGCGTCAGGAATTTTTCAAGTTCTGACTAAAACACGTTTAGATGAGTCGCCGAGCATAGCTCCAAATGGTGGCATGATAATCTACAGTACTTTACACAATAATAGGCAAGTGCTTAGTTTAGTATCTGTAGATGGAAGATTTAAAGCGCGCTTACCCGCGGCTGATGGTGAAGTAAAAGCACCTGCTTGGTCACCATTTTTATAAAAAATTAAACATTAATTTAAAACATAACTTTAGAAAAATAAGGACAATTATAATGCGTTTGAATAAAACTGTGAAAGCTCTTGCGATTGCTTTGCCAATTTTGGCTTTATCTGCTTGTAGTTCAAATTCAGAAACTGATGAACAAAGCAATGTAGCGACTAATGCTCAAGAGTCTTCAGTAATTGAAAATAATACTGCTGATGTTCAAGTAAGCGCCGTACAACGTGCCGCTGAAATTGAAGAGCAACAACGTCAAGCATTAGAAAAACTTCGTGCTGAGCACATCGTTTATTTTGATTTTGACACCTCTACAGTTAGCACTGAATTTTCTGCTATTTTAGATGCACATGCTAAATTTTTAAACAAAAGCTCAAGCATGAAAGTTTTAGTTGAAGGTCATGCCGATGAACGTGGTACGCCTGAATACAACATTGCTTTAGGCGAACGTCGTGCCAAAGCGGTAGTAACTTATTTAGAAAATATGGGTGTTTCATCTGCACAGCTAAGTGTTGTTAGCTACGGTGAAGAAAAGCCAATGATTAAAGACCGTAGTGAAAACGCATTTGCTAAAAATCGTCGTGCGGTATTAGTTTACTAATCAAGGATAGAAATGAAACTGAATAAATTTTTATTCGGGATGTCCTTTGCTGTTACTACCCTTGCGGTAGTGGCAGCAGAATCTGCTCCCGTTATAGATATAACCAAGACGGGTGCAATTAAAAGTAGCCCTTCGCAATACAATTCTTCAGTACCAGAGACAATGGCTGAGAAGTTGGTTAATCTTGAACGTAAACTTGATGCTCGTAATCGTGCCCAAGTCAAGGTGCAGCGACAGCTTGATGAACTTCAAAATGAAGTGAATGAATTACGTGGTGTTACTGAATTACATACTCATCAGCTTAGTCAAGTTTTGAATCGACAGCGTGAGTTATATCAAGAGCTTGACCGTAGGGTAACAGAAGCATTAAAACCTGAGAATAACGTTCCTGCGGCGATTATAGCCCCAGCAAAAGCCTCTTCAGACGCTTCAATAAATTATTCAACGAATTTAACTGAAAACCAAGCATATGACAGCGCGGTAAATTTAGTTTTAAAAGACAAACAATACGATAAAGCGATCCCTGAATTTCAAGCGTTTAATCGAAAGTTCCCAAATTCTAGTTATGCACCCAACGCACATTATTGGTTAGGACAGCTATTATTTAATAAAACTGAATACACCAAAGCAAAAAATGAATTTAATTTAGTGGTTGAACAATACCTCGACTCAAACAAGCGAAGCGATGCAATGTTGAAGTTGGCGATGGTTGAACAAAAGCTAAATAATAACGCAGCAGCAAAAATTTGGTATCAGAAAGTTCTCGCACAATACCCAGATTCAAGTGCGGCTCAACTAGCAAAACCTAGGTTAGAAAATTTATAACCAATAAAAGCGACGATAACTTACACTAACTGCCTTCTTTTTATGCAAGTAGTCAATTAATAAGAAATAAGTTGAATTTAAGGTTGCACTAAAAAAAATTATGAGTATTATATGCGTCGCGTTGAGGCACTAGTGCAACGCAGTGTGAATTAGCACTTATGTCGGCCGTTAGCTCAGTTGGTAGAGCAGTTGGCTTTTAACCAATTTGTCGAAGGTTCAAATCCTTCACGGCCGACCACTTCTTTATAATGTTTATTTCTTATAAAGAAAAAGAAGCACCTTGTAAGATTCGAAATTCATTTCGAAAAAAAGAAAATATGGCGGCCGTTAGCTCAGTTGGTAGAGCAGTTGGCTTTTAACCAATTTGTCGAAGGTTCAAATCCTTCACGGCCGACCAACTTCTTTCTTAACAAGTACAATGCAATATTAGTATATTAGTGATTTTTGCATTAGTTGATGATGATTCTCAACACCACAGTTTATATGTCGGCCGTTAGCTCAGTTGGTAGAGCAGTTGGCTTTTAACCAATTTGTCGAAGGTTCAAATCCTTCACGGCCGACCACTTCTTAAATAGTTAATTACTAAATTTATAAGTCAGATAGTACAAAAACTAAAGCTGAGGCTTTTAACCGTTAAGCCGATTAACTCGAAGGTTCAAATCCTTCACGGCCGACCACTTCTTAAATAATTAATTTCCAAATTTATAAGTCAGATAGTAAACAACAAAAAGCCGAGGCTTTTAACCGTTAAGCCGATTAGCTCGAAGGTTCAAATCCTTCACGGCCGACCACTTCTAAATTTATAAGTCAGATAGTACAAATACCAAAGCCGAGGCTTTTAACCGTTAAGCCGATTAACTCGAAGGTTCAAATCCTTCACGGCCGACCACTTCTAAATTTATAAGTCAGATAGTACAAATACCAAAGCCGAGGCTTTTAACC
Organism: Colwellia sp. BRX8-5; assembly: GCF_014077325.1. NCBI lineage: Bacteria > Pseudomonadati > Pseudomonadota > Gammaproteobacteria > Alteromonadales > Colwelliaceae > Colwellia > Colwellia sp. BRX8-5. Next base: position 24,415 of record NZ_JACGVR010000044.1, on the reverse strand, counting down.
GTTAAGCCGATTAACTCGAAGGTTTAACCCCTTCACGGCCGACCACTTCTTAAATAGTTAATTTCTAAATTTATAAGTCAGATAGCAAACAACAAAAAGCCGATGCTTTTAAACGTTAAGCCGGTTGATTCCAAGGGTCAAATCTTTTATGGCCAAACACTGCTTAAAGTAAGTCCTTAAGGTAAACGCTTAACTTCAAGGCGATCCTTAATTAATATCTAATTCAAAAGTTACATGTTCAATAAAATACCATCCTGTATTATCTTGTTTTAATCTTTAATAGTTAAAAGTCTTATACACATCGCGATATCTATATCGTATAATTGCGTGGTATTTAAAGAGATAATCAGAGATAAATAATGTCGCAAAGTAATTTAGCCGTAGAATTTGATTTTCAATTTCCAGCGAAACCAGCTCCACTTTCAGATAATGAACGTAGCCAATATAAAGATCGTATTAAAACTTTATTGAAAGAGAAAAATGCGGTACTTATTGCTCATTATTATACCGATCCCGAAATTCAGGCTTTAGCTGAAGAAACGGGTGGCTGTGTCGCCGACTCTTTAGAAATGGCGCGCTTTGGCAACAATCATCCAGCAACAACGCTAATTATTGCTGGTGTTCGTTTTATGGGCGAAACCGCGAAAGTACTGACGCCTGAAAAGACCGTGGTTATGCCAACACTCGAAGCAACTTGTTCATTAGACTTAGGCTGCCCTATCGAAGAGTTCTCTGCTTTTTGTGACCAGCACCCTGACAGAACTGTTGTTGTGTATGCGAATACTTCAACGGCGGTAAAAGCTAGAGCGGATTGGATCGTTACCTCTTCTTGTGCGTTAGAAATTATTGAACACCTTGATGAGCAAGGTGAAAAAATTCTTTGGGGACCTGACCGTCATTTAGGCGCATACATTCAAAAGCAAACGGGTGCCGAAATGTTAATGTGGCAGGGTGCTTGTATCGTTCATGATGAATTTAAAAGCAAAGCGTTAAAGGATATGAAGGCTTTGCATCCAGATGCTGCCATTTTGGTGCACCCAGAGTCTCCTGCAGATGTTATTGAGCTTGCTGATGCTGTTGGTTCAACCAGCCAGCTAATTAAAGCTGCTCAAGTGATGCCCAATAAAAAGTTTATCGTCGCAACAGACCGTGGTATTTTTTATAAAATGCAGCAGCTATGCCCAGATAAAGAATTCTTTGAGGCACCAACAGCGGGTGAAGGCGCAACCTGTAAAAGTTGTGCCCATTGCCCATGGATGGCAATGAACGGTTTAAAAGAGATAGAAGACGCATTGCTTAATCCATTAGGCAGAGAAGTGTTTGTAGACATGAAACTTCGCGATGGTGCATTGCAGTCATTGGATCGCATGCTAACGTTTAACAACGCTTTAGCCAGTAAATAACCATTAAGGTGATTTTTTGCTGGTAAAGTAATCAGTTGGCCTCTTTTTATTAAAATTAAGTTGTGTTGGCTATTAAATTTACCTACCATAGCGCAACTTTATTTTATGGCATGTCTATAAGTTTAAAGTGTTTATAAAGTTATTTTTTTACGCAGTAGATTCTCTGAGTAGCGAGTCAAGACTTGTTTTAAAATGTCTTTAATAGATAAAATTATCATGCTAATTCATCTCAATAAAATTAGCCTGTTAGTGAAAAAATTGGTGAGCTGGCCGAGTGGCTGAAGGCGCACGCCTGGAAAGCGTGTAAAGGTTTATCCCTTTCGAGAGTTCGAATCTCTCGCTCACCGCCACATTAATAAACGGACACTTCACTTGAAGTGTCCGTTTTTTTATACCTAAAAAAATAGCCCATCTTATATTCACCTATCTTCCTATAAATTAATCTCCTCAATATTCATGCTGATATAGGTGATAAATTATTTATGTTTATTAGACTTTTGTTCAAAATTATTAGTAAGAGGATTGTAGATAAATCACCATTGTTTAGGTTACTATCTTTGAGTATATGTAATTTTCCTTAAAAAAAGAGCAATAAATAATGGAACATGAACAGCACTTAGCGTTACTTGGCGCGTCAGCCCAAGGTGATAAACAAGCGTTTTCGAAACTTTATCAAGCGACCAGTAAACAGCTCTATGCAGTCTGTCTGAAAATGTTATCTAGGAAAGAATTAGCCGAAGAAGCTCTGCAAGAGGCTTATGTCCGCATTTGGCATAACGCGTCTGAATATAGAACGGGTAAAGGCACAGTGTTGACTTGGATGGTCAGCATAGTGCGTTATCGCGCACTAGACATTTTACGTTATCATAAAATTAGAAAAGAGGATGAACTCATTGAGAATGAAAGTTTTGATCTTGATACTAGTGAGAAAATAAGTGATTCAGAACAACTCTTACTCGACAAATGTTTACAGCAGTTAGATCTTCAACAACGACAAGCTATTTATTTAGCCTACTTCAATGGCTGTTCTCATCAAGAGGTGGTTAAACACCTAAATAACCCTTTGGGTACAATTAAAAGCTGGATAAGACGTGGTCTTATGAGCTTACAGAGTTGCTTAACACCATGAATTATCAATCTGAAAACCTCAAAAACGCCCTTGCAGCAGAATATGTGCTGGGTACTCTACGTGGCCCTGCTCGTCAGCGCTTTCAAAAATTGATGATGCAATTTCCACTGATCAGTGATGCAACTCAAACATGGGAGCAACACCTCAACGGCTTAGGGCAAAAAATTCCACCGGTTACCCCAGACATAGCTGTTTGGCAGCGTATCGAAGATCAATTAGGATTTGTAGCTGAGCCTATAAAAAGTAATGTTGTGGCAATAACTAAGTCTAAGCCTCGAGTTTGGCAAGGTATTGCGGGTTTAGCTTCAGCGGCTGCAATAGTGCTTGCTGTGTTGTTATTTAGCTTTCAACCGCCACTTCAGCCTGAGGTTCAACAACTTGCTTTAATGAGTAATGAACAAGCCGACTTATTATGGGCGCTAGAAATTGGTGCAGACACTATTAGCGTGCAAGCGACCAAGAAGTTAATAGCTAAGTCAGATGCTGATTATCAGTTATGGATAGTGGCAGCAGACGGTCGGCCTCCGATTTCTTTAGGCTTGCTACCTAAAAGTGGTAAGTTAGTTTTAAGTAAACCTCAGTTATTTGATCAGATTGAGATTGCGGCTTTAGCGGTTAGCTTAGAGCCATTAGGTGGTTCACCAAATGGTTCACCAACCACTGTCTTATATACTTCAGAACTGGTTATTCTTTAGTTACTCTTTATCTTTTACTGCGAATATTAAAAAGCGAAACGACAGTTTCGTTTTTTTTATCTGTTGTTTCATGCTGACAAAAGTCAATAATTTGTAAATATATTGTTTATATTAAATGGCAAATATTCGACATTCTATAATTTTATGACCTAGGCTTACCTTAGCTGTTGTTGATTAAGTTGACTAAGGCGACATGACCTAAAAAAAGTGCAACAACGCTATCCAATATAAAAAGTAAAAATAACACGATTTGAAACTATGGTTCGGCTGAATAATTATTAATTTGTAAATAAGTTATTTTTCTTGCATCCAATTCATAATCTCGATCGTTTAACTTAATGAGCTTTCAAGAAAGTAACCATTAAGAACTATAAATTATAAAGGAAACGTCATGAAAAAATTTAAATTAACACTAATTGTATCGGCAATAATGAGTGCAACTTTGTCTCAAGCTGTATCTGCATCAAGCCATCGTGAAGCGCCTAACGTCACACGTATGCCAACAGTCGACTCAACAGACTTTTATGCATTCAATAGTTATGAAGAAGGCCGTGGCAATTACGTTACACTCATCGCAAATTACATTCCTTTACAGGATGCTTATGGTGGACCTAACTATTTCGCTATGGACCCTGCTGCAACTTATGCGATTCATATTGATAACGATGGTGATGCTGTTGAAGATATAACCTTTACTTTTAATTTTAACCAGATGTTAGGCAACAATAATGCAGGTGTTGCTTTGATGGTTGGCGCTGAAGGAGAACAGAAATCTGTTGGTGTACCACTTAAAAATGTTGGCGGCATCAGTATGGCAGATAAAAGTGCGGCTAATTTCTCTGAAAGCTACATGGTTAATATGATTTCTGGTCCAATGCGAACGGGTACCAGTGCTGCTGTTACTAATAGTACTTCGGGTGGAGCAAGTTTTGCTAAGCCACTCGATTACATCGGTAACAAAACATTTACCAACGCTGAGCAGTATTCAGCTTATGCTAACAGCCATATATACTCAGCTGCTATACCTGGCTGTGATGCACCAGCAAAAGTATTTGTTGGTCAGCGTAAAGACGCATTTGCGGTTAATTTAGGTAAAGTTTTTGATTTAGTGAACTTTGTTCCTGTTGAGGGTGACAGTGCTCCTGGAGCAGGCGATGGCGATGGCTTCCCCGGTGGTATTACACAATCAGCAAGTAATGATGATTTAGCTGACAAAAATGTTACTAGTATCGCTATTGAAGTACCGACAGCTTGTTTAACAGGAACAGGTAATGGCGTTATCGGTAGTTGGACTACGGCAAGTTTGCCTCAGGCTAGAATTTTGAATCCTAATGCTAGCTTTGATAACACTGAAGTAAATGGTGGTGCATTGACGCAAGTTTCTCGTCTTGGCTCTCCTTTAGTGAATGAATTGGTTATTGGTTTGGCCGATAAAGATAAGTTCTCAAGTTCTCATCCAAGTGCAGATGGTCAGTTTGCTGATTATGTGACTCATCCAACGCTACCTGAACTGCTGAATATATTGTTTAAAGATGCAGTTAATACCACTTTAGGTGCAAATATCGAAACGTTGGCACCGACTAATTTCCCTAGGGTTGATTTAGTTACCGCATTTTTAACAGGTTTCCCAGGTGTTAATCAGTTATCAACAGTGACCGCAGCTGAAATGTTACGCTTAAATACTGGTATTGCAGCAGTGGCAGCCGATATGCAGTCATCGTTTGGTGTTGCTGGTGACGATTTAGCTGGCTTTCCAAATGGTCGCCGACCAGGAGATGATGTGGTAGATATTGCCCTTCGTGTTGTTATGGGTCGTTTATGTTACCCAATTCCTGTTAATGGCACAGATACAGATTTGGGCTTATGTGCACCAGAAGATGCAAGTGTAGGTAATGTACCCTTTACTGATGGTGCGCCAAGTAATGCCTCTATGATGGATACTAGCTTTCCATACTTAGCAACGCCTTTACCAGGCTCTAAATAAGGAACACTATTATGTTATATAGTAAACAAAATAAAGCATCTCATCTTAGTCAAGTCTTTAAGCTTAAAGGGGTCGTGTTAAGTTTAGCGGCCGCCATGCTAGTTTCAGGCTGTAATAATGATGTCGATGAGCTACCTATTACGAAAAACGCATCACCGACTACGATATCGGTCGACTTGATCACTCAAACAGAAACGCCTATCACTGACATGTTAAGCGCAAATGATGAAAATGGTGACACGTTGACTTTTAGCTTAGACCAAGAGCCGATGCTAGGAATGGTCACCATTGATAGTAATGGTAGTTTCACTTACCAGCCTAATGCTGAAGTGACAGGAAGTGACAGCTTTACTTTTACTGCCTCTGATGGAATTAATTATCCTGTTAGCGGTACAATCAATATTACGATTGAAGCGCTGGAAGTGTCATTTGCCAGTTATAGTCGTGCAGCTTTTAGTCAGCAACCAAGCGATAAACCCTTGGCCGTAAATGGTCGTGCGTTTATTCAAGATGTTGAGGAACCAGCAGCATACGACGACTTGATTCAACAGTAGAACCATCTTGACTGCGCCAAGGAAGGCGCCCTTTTATGGATAATGATATGCCAACACTTCGTTTTATTAGCCCCTTGTTATTTTTGGTTTTTATTGCCACTTCATCGCCTGTGCATTCAGAAAGTTATGTGCCCAAATCAAATCAAAGTATCGTTGCTAGCTGGACGGTACCTAAACCTGCACAACAGCCAAAGATTTTTATCGCCCAACTGCTCAATGACGCAAGTAAGCCTGGCTTAGCAAGTCGTTATTATGGCCGTGCTGGCGCTTTACTGAAACCCTTGTTGGTCGCTAACCCTAATGATCTAGAGCTACAATTTTATTCAGCAACCGTCTTACAGCATTACCATCAATTTAATCAGGCCCAACAATTACTGACTCAGATACTTCAATATCAGCCAGACAACGTCGCTGCTTGGTTAATGAAAGCCAATATACACATGGTACAAGGTGATCTTGACGCTGCGAAAAGTGCCTGTTTACAAGTATTGGGGCAGGGCAGTTTATTTGTCAGTAGCGCCTGCGTGCTAGAGGTTAGTGCTGAACAAGGCAAAGTTGCTCAAAGTTACCAACAGTTAAGAAATATCGTTAAGCTTGCGGGTGACATACCTATCGCCCAACAGGTATGGCTTAATCAAATTTTAGCTGATCTTGCTCACCGTCAGCAGCTAACACAACAAGCCATAGACCATTTGTCAGGCTACCCATTGAATCAGGCACCTGTTAGTTATTTAGCGCTGTGGGCGGATATTTATTTAGCACAACAACAAGGCCAAATTGTTTTAGAGACATTAGGACCTATCGTTGAAGCAAGTGATAGTTTTGATGATGCTTTGTTATTACGTTTGACCCTTGCCGAACAAATAACTAAGGCAACTAATGGCGTATGGCAGCAGCGACTAACCCAACGTATCGAAATACGTTTGCAACGAAATGATACCGCTCATGCTGCAGATATAGCTCAATATTATCTCGATATTGTTCCTAACCCTATTAAGGCGCTTTATTGGGCGAGAATTAATTGGCAACAAGCTAAGCTGGGCTCGGATGAACGCTTGCTCAAACGTGCTTTAGCATTTAAAGAATCACCTGATAAAAAGCCTCAGATTTAAGCTACACCTCAACACAATAAACCTTAATAAACCGTAAAAGTAGTGAGATAAAAATATGCAGCAGTGGTTAAAAATAGGGCTAATAAGCCTGTCGTTATTACTGGCCAATACTGTCGTCGCTCATCAATTGAGTACCAGTTACATTATTGCCGAAATCGACGACACCGGTCGTATCAGTGGCGAATGGCAATTGAGTTTGACTGATTTAGAATTAGCTGTTGGCTTGGATATAAATGCCAACGGTGAGTTAACCTGGGGAGAGGTCAAGAGTCGACAAGCTGAGATTGCTAGCTATTTGGCTGAGCATTTATTATTGAGTCGTGAAAATTTAAGGTGTAACTTACGTTTTGAGATTATGGAGCGTTTGCAAGATCATGCCAATGAAGCTTTCGCTGTTACTGATTTCTCAGGTCAGTGCCCAATCAGTGGCCCATTAGAAATTGCCTACAGCGCAATATTTTCTTTAGATAGTAGCCATGAGGTGGTTCTAAATATTGGTGATGGTAACCACTTACACAGTTTAGTGTTAGATGACAGCACTCGAAAAATCACCATAGATTTGAGCAAAGGTAGTGCCTGGACGACATTTACACAATTTGTTTATCAAGGTGTTGTACATATTTGGATCGGTATAGACCATATCCTGTTTTTGTTTGCCTTGTTATTGCCGGCGGTGCTACAGCGTAAAGATAAAAAGTGGCAAGCTATATCAAGTGTTAAAACTATTTTGACTAACACCGTATGGATCGTGAGTGCATTTACCTTGGCTCATTCGCTAACGTTAACAGCGACCGCCTTAGGCTGGTTAAGCCCAAGCAGTCGTTGGGTAGAGCTGGGCATTGCTTTATCGGTTTTATTTGCGGCGCTCAATAATATTTGGCCAGTGGTTTTACGTTTAGCTTGGTTAACCTTTGCCTTTGGTTTGCTGCACGGTATGGGGTTTGCTGGTGTCTTAGGAGAATTAGGCTTACCTGCGGATCAACAGTTACTGAGTATACTAGCCTTTAATCTTGGTGTTGAAATAGGTCAGTTAGCGATACTTGCTATTTTACTGCCGATATTAATTTTATTACGTAACACCACGTTTTATACAAGAGGTGTACTACCTGTTGGCTCTATATTAATTGCGATTATGGCCGTGCAATGGAGTGTAGAGCGCTGGTAAACTTAAAAATTATCGCTAATACAATCGCTTATAGCTCAAGTGATAGTTTTAAAGGATATGGGGTCATTCCAGCTATTAGGTTAAAGAGTTTATAGCTAAAAAAAAAGTATTGCGGGTGCAATACTTTTAACTCGCTACTTATTAAGGCTAGATTTATCATTCACGCCGCGGTAAATAGCGGCGTGAAATTTTAGCTAATCATCAGACTAGATCGAATCGATCAGCGTTCATCACACTCGCCCATGCTGTAACAAAATCAGCAACAAACTTCTCTTGGTTATCATCCTGCGCGTAAACTTCAGCATATGAACGAAGAATTGAGTTAGAACCAAAGATAAGGTCAACTCGTGTTGCTGTCCATTTTACTTCATTTGATTGACGATCGCGCATCTCATAAAGGTTATCACTAACAGGTTCCCACGTATAATTCATGTCTGTTAAATTAACAAAATAATCGTTAGAAAGTACACCTTCACGTTCGGTGAACACACCATGTTTTGTACCATCGTAGTTAGTGCCAAGCATACGCATACCACCAATTAACACGGTCATCTGATGCGCGGTAAGTCCCATTAACTGACTTCGGTCAAGCATTAGTTCTTCTGCGCTGACAACATAGTCAGCTTTTAGCCAGTTTCGATAAGCATCATGAGTGGGCTCTAGCACTTCGAAGGAGTCAATATCCGTCATTTCATCTGTTGCGTCGCCACGCCCTGGTGAAAAGGGTACAGTGACTTCAAAACCAGCCGCTTTTGCGGACTGTTCTATACCAACATTACCTGCCAAAACAATGACATCAGCGATACTTGCACCACTACTTGTGGCAATACTTTCTAGCACAGAAAGTACTTTGCTAAGGCGTGCTGGTTCGTTACCTTGCCAATCTTTTTGTGGAGCAAGGCGAATGCGTGCGCCGTTGGCACCACCGCGTTTGTCAGAGTTACGATAGGTTCGCGCACTATCCCAAGCGGTTGCAACCATTTCGCTGATACTTAAACCACTCGCTGCTATTTTATTTTTCAGTAAGTCAATATCATAACTCGTGGCTCCAGTGGGAACAGGGTCTTGCCAAATAAGGTCTTCTTGAGGGACTTCTTTACCGATATAACGTGCCTTTGGCCCCATATCGCGATGAGTGAGTTTGAACCATGCTCGTGCAAAAACGTCAGAAAAATATTCAGGATCCTTAGAGAAACGTTCTGAAATTTCACGGTACGCTGGATCCATTTTCATCGCCATATCGGCATCAGTCATAATAGGCGTTTGACGTGTAGTTGCATCTTCAACATCAACAGGCTTATGCTCTTCTTTAATATTTATTGGTTGCCACTGCCAAGCACCCGCTGGGCTCTTCTTTAATTCCCACTCGTGGTTAAGCAACATCGAAAAATAACCATTATCCCATTGAGTAGGATGTGTAGTCCATGCGCCTTCAATACCACTGGTGATGGTATCGCGACCAATGCCACGTTTGGTTTTATTGTTCCAACCTAAACCTTGTTCAGTAATATCTCCAGCTTCTGGCTCTGGTCCTATTTGCGAAGCGTCACCATTGCCGTGACATTTACCGACGGTATGACCACCGGCCGTTAAGGCAACCGTTTCTTCATCGTTCATCGCCATACGTTCAAACGTTACTCTAATATCATGCGCTGTTTTAAGGGGATCGGGCTTGCCGTCTACACCTTCAGGGTTAACATATATTAGCCCCATCATTACCGCAGCTAATGGGTTTTCTAAATCACGCTCACCAGAATAACGGCTGCCTTCTCCACCACTTGGTGCAAGCCATTCTTTTTCGGCGCCCCAATATGTGTCAATTTCTGGCTGCCAAATATCTTCACGACCAAAAGCGAAACCGAAGGTTTTTAACCCCATAGATTGATAAGCAACAGTGCCAGCGTAAGCAATTAAATCAGCCCAGCTAAGTTTGTTACCGTATTTCTTTTTGATAGGCCACAGCAAACGGCGGGCCTTATCTAAATTGGCGTTATCTGGCCAAGAATTTATTGGCGTAAAACGCTGATTGCCAGTCGCTGCACCACCGCGACCATCCGCGATACGATAGGTGCCGGCAGCATGCCAAGTCATACGGATCATTAGGCCACCATAGTGGCCCCAATCAGCAGGCCACCAGTCTTGACTATCTGTCATGAGGGCATGCATATCTGTTTTAAGAGCAGCCATATCAAGATCTTTCAGGGTTTCACGGTAATTATAATTCGCACCCATAGGATTAGTCTTACTGTCATGCTGATGAAGAATGTCAAGATTTAGTGCCTTTGGCCACCATCCCATATTGGACATACTGCTCTTTGTTGCACCGCCGTGCATTACTGGGCATTTGCCAGCTGTCGTTGTTGTTTTGTCATTCATATGCAATTTCCTTTCATTAATTGGGGCTGAGCTGTTAAAAGTTAGGATGAAAAAATACTAGATGATAATGCTAAGTGCTCACTTTGAATTACCAAGGATTATTAAAATACATCATAGTACATTCTTGATAAATTATGAGTTTTACTCACGTTAACGCATTCAACAACGTATCTCAATCTGTTCAGCTTTAATAGCTTAGTTTTGAAAAGTTAACAGATCAGTGAGTAAGTTAAGCGATATCAGTAATAGAAATTTATTATGTAACATTTATGTAATTTTTCTTAAATAAAAACTACATATTACTTCAACAATTCTGTCATTTAACCTTAGTAGCATAGCCGCAACTTTATTCTAATAATTTCTGCGGAGCAGACTAACATGCAAATAAATTCACTCTTTAAAATCAGTACGCTAGCTTGTGCCATTACTTTAGCCAGTTGTGGTGGTGGCGATATTAAACTTTCATCTCAAGTAGATAACTCAGTAGGCGATACAACCATCACTAACCCTGCTCCAACTGACCCAATTGTGACCGAATTACCGGGTAAGTCTAGTTCGGTGTTGGGCCAAGATGTTTCAACAGCTTTAGGTTTTGATGTTGCTGTACAAGTGCTTGATGGAAAAATTACTAGTGATATGACTTTAGTCGCCAGTGCTGATAGCAAGCCGGTATTTTATGCTATTAGTGGAGCTTTAGAAGTGATGGCAGGAACAACGCTAACCGTAGAGCCCGGCGTTGTTCTTTTTGGACAATCAGGTGGTGATTATGTCGTTGTGCACCGCGACGCAAAAATAATGGCAGAAGGCATAAAAACTAAACCTATTATTTTAACCTCACTGCAAGATGTTAAGGGTGAAGAAACAACAGCTGGTCAATGGGGTGGCGTAGTTATTTTAGGTAATGCTCCTTCAAATAAATGTCCTACTGATGGCAGTGAATGTGCCCTTCAAATTGAAGGAGCTGAAGAAGGTGCAGTCTTTGGTGGCTCAAACTGGGAAGACAATTCAGGTATTTTAAAATACCTTGTTGTTAAATATGCAGGGTTTGAAATTGCGCCTGACAACGAACTTAATGGTATAACGTTTGGTGGTGTTGGCTCAGGAACAACGGTTGATTATATTCAAGTACATTCAAATGCCGATGACGGCGTAGAATTTTTTGGCGGTGCGGTCAATGTTAAGCATTTAGTTTTAACGGCCAATAAAGATGACAGTATCGATTGGGACAATGGTTATAAAGGTATGCTGCAACATATTTATGTCGAACATGCTAAAAATGCCGGCGAAGCAAACCGTGGTATTGAAGGGGATAACGATGGTTCTACTCCTGATAAAGAGCCACAGTCAGCGCCAATTATCGCTAACTTGACGATTGTGGGTAATAACTTTGACAGTGCAGATAAAGACTCAGAAGGTATTTACTTACGCGAAGGAACCGCAGCAAAAATATTTAATACGGTGGTAACCGGCACCAGTGAAATGGGGGAATGTTTAGAAATTGAAGGTGGTGCAACGAGCTCTGTAACCGTTAATAATGCTAACAGTGGTAAAATTGTTATGCAAAACAGTGTTATGGCCTGTAGTAATAGTGAAAATTTCAAAAATGCTAAAGCGGAAGACGGTAGTGTCTTGCTTGACCTCGAAGCATGGTTCAGTGCAGAAGCATCCAACAGTATCAGTAGTTCTATTTTAATTAATGAAAACGGTATTCCCGATGCTAACTCACCACTCGTTGCTGATAATGCCGGACAAGATGTCGCTAATACACAAAATGCCTTTTTTGACTCCGTTGATTACATTGGCGCGTTTGACAGTGCTGACAACGCGGGTAACGATTGGCGTGAAGGTTGGGCCTTTGGTTACGGTGGTGGTGTAGTAACCGCTCAGGCAGAAACACAAGGTTGTCCGACAGGTACATCGGCAATTTCTTCAGTCAATGGCTCAAACATTACTTGTCAATTAAGCGGTGTTATTGCTAATAACTTAACGTTAACCGCTAATAATATTTATGCTCTAAACGGCGCTGTTTTTGTTGGTGGCGATAAAATTAACTCAGCAACACTGACGATTGAAGCCGGTACAACCATCTATGGTCGTTCAGGTAGCGATTACCTAGTGGTCAGTCGTGATTCAGAAATTCAAGCAAATGGCACAGCCTCAAAACCAATCACTTTTACGTCGAGTCAAGATTTGACTGGCGCTGAAACAGGTGCAGGTCAATGGGGTGGAATAGTGTTATTGGGTAATGCGACATCAAATAAATGTCCAACGGATGGCAGTGACTGTGCACTTCAAATTGAAGGTGCTCAAGATGGCGCAGTCTTTGGCGGCACAGACGATGCTGACAGCTCAGGTACATTACGTTATGTCGTTGTTAAGCATGCAGGTTATGAAATAGCACCAGACAACGAACTGAACGGGATAACATTTGGTGGTGTTGGCTCTGGTACCAAAGTCGAATATATTCAAGTACATGAAAATGCTGATGATGGTATCGAATTTTTTGGTGGCACGGTTAACCTTAAATACGTGGTCTTAACCTCTAATAAAGATGACAGCGTTGATTGGGATAATGGCTTTCGTGGCAACTTACAATACGTACTCGTTAAGCATGACCCACAAAATGGTGAAGCAAACCGTGGTATTGAAGGTGACAACGACGGCTCAACACCAAACAAACTACCACAATCAAACCCGAGTATTGCCAACATGACCATTATTGGTAATACATTTGACACTGCAGATAAAGACTCTGAAGGTGTTTATCTCCGAGAAGGCTCGAAAGCACAACTTCATAACTTTGTTGTTACTGGTCCTGCAGGCATGGGCGAATGTGTTGAGTTGGAAGCTGGCTTAACGGTAGATCAAGCAAAATCTGGTGATACGCTAATGAGCAACTCAGTTGTGGCTTGTGATGAAGCGTTTAAAGATTCTAAAGACTCTAGTGATGCAACCTTTGATTTAATGAGCTGGTTTATTAACGATAATACCGAAAACAGTACGGCTGCAAATACAAGTGCGGTATTAGAAGGCATTTTCACCATCGATACCACAACACCTAAAGACTTCACCGGTAACAGCTTTTTTGAAAATGCTGACCATGTCGGTGCCGTAACGAAAGCGAAAAACTGGACAGCAGGATGGACAGTAGGTCTTGAAGAATAATTAGACGTTGAAGGCGAACACTGTTTTTTCCAATAATCAGTGTTCGCTTTTTTATTTCAGCATAACTAATAAATACTCAATCAACCTAACTGATGCAAGCGATTAGCAAAGCAGTAAAAGCGTATCTAAAGCAAGCACAGAGACTCTATCGAGGTTAACGATGAACAAAAAATTAATGCATAGTGCCAAGAAAATCAAGGTAAACAAACCAAATAATTGTTTACGATTAAGTGGCTTAGCACTAGCGATAATAACAAGCCTAGCAGCGACATCAGCAGTAGCGGAGCAAACATCAGCAGAAGATGAAGCTATTGAAGAAGTTGTTGTTAAGGTAAGTCGATTAAAAGGTACGGCGAGCGCTATTATTGAAGAGCGTCGCAACCAAGCCTTTATCGCCGACATTTTAGGTGCAGAGCAAATTTCACGCACCGGCGACAGCGATGCCGCTGCCGCATTACGACGTGTTACCGGTGTGACATTAGTTGATGGTAAATTTATTTATGTACGTGGTTTAGGCGAACGTTACTCAAGCACACAGTTAAATGGTGCCGCTGTACCCAGCCCAGATCCGACACGTAGTGTTATACCTCTGGATTTATTTCCAGCGTCAATTATCGAGTCTTTATCGGTACAAAAATCCTACTCACCTTCAATGCCTGCCCATTTTGGTGGCGGTAATGTTGATATCCGTTTAAAAAGTATTCCAACAGATTTCCTTTTTAATATCTCTGGAAATTTAGGTGGCAATAGCGAAAATTTTGACGATGGTTACAGCTACAATGGTGGCAGTGATGATTGGCGTGGCCAAGATGATGGCACTCGCGCAGCACCCAAAACATTACAAAAATTATGGAAAAATTACAGTCCATTAAAAAATATTAGTCAAGATGAAAACCGTGCAATAGCCGCGCAGCTTAATCGTGACTACGATCCAGTTAAAGAAAATATCGCCCCAGATTTTGGCCTTGATATTGCGCTCGGTGATAAATTTGAACAGGGTAAATATCGCTGGGGTTATTTAACCTCTTTATCCTATGACAATGAATGGCAAGTAAGTGAATTATACGAAGGTCAAGATTTTCGTAATAACACCGATGATTCATGGAGTTTAGTACGAGGTTTTGACCAAGTTACCTCAACTGAACATTCAGTAAAATGGTCTGGTCTGCTGAACTTAGGTGTAGAGTATGACCGAGATCATCGCCTTGATTACAGTTTCATTGTGCTACGTGATACCGCCGACGAAATAAAAGACAAACTGGGTAATACTAACAATGTATTACTCAGTGACGGTTTGCGCATTCGAGACAGTGACGTTAGCTACGAAGAGCGCGAAATGATCGCTAATCAGGTTCGTGGTACTCACAATCTGCCATGGTTGTGGAACATAGGTTTTGATTGGAAATATTCAGACGCTCGTTCAAGTCGTTACGCACCGGGTAATGTTTCTACGCGCTACATACTCAGTGACGAAAACGAAGATGGTACTTTTGATCTTTCTAACGAAAGTAGTTTACGTAAGGCTTCAACCGCTACCCGTTATTCTTTTCAGGACTTGGAAGATAAAGTAGAAAACAGCGGTTTTAACCTATCTTTACCCATAACTTTTTCGCAATCAGAGGTAGAGCTTAAGTTCGGTGGTGACTTTATTGAAAAAACCCGTGACGCTTTTTCCAGACGTATCGATGTTAATACCTTAGCCTTTGAAGAACTGAGTCTTAGTGGTAATAAAATGAATGATATTTTAACAGACGATATTATTCTCAATCAGCCATTACAAGGCAGTGAAACGGTTATACGTGACACCTCTGTAATGGGCGATGACTATTATTCAGCACAAATGACCGATGCTTACTACTTTGAGGCAGATTGGTTTATTGACAATACTTGGCGTATCAGTGGCGGCTTTCGCTGGGAAGATTACCGTCAAGTCGTCGCACCTTTAGATCCCGCAACCGGTCGTTTTGATTTACCACCACAACCAACAGAAGAAGATTTATCGAAATTAGCCTTTCAAGAAGATGATATATACTCGGCGTTAGCACTTACTTACATGATGAGTGAAACTGTACAGTTTCGTTTATCTTATGGTGAAACCACAATACGCCCAGATATTCGCGAGGTTGCGCCATCAACTTACCTTGACCCGCTAACCGGATATCCTATTCGAGGCACTGCTGGTATAGAAACCACGGATATTAAAAACTACGATCTACGTTGGGAATGGTACTTAGATACGGGAGAAAACTTGTCAGTAGGGTTATTCTACAAAGATATGATAAATCCGATTGAATCAGTACAATCACCAGGCCAAGATGGCCCTCCGCTTATCGTTATTGCTAATGCAGACGACGGTGAAGTTTATGGTATTGAGCTAGAGTTTATGAAAGATTTTGCCTTTTTGGGTGATTTTGCTGGCATGAATGGTAACGACTTTTTCTTATCAGGTAACGTGACCTTAAGTGACTCTGAAATAAACATCAACACGCAACGCGTTGTTGAGCAAACTGGAGTTTCTGCCGCGATTACTAATCCGACGCGTCGAATGACTGGGCACTCGCAATATGTGGTTAATCTCAATTTAGGTTATGATGCTCCAAACGGTAATCACTCGGTGACAATGGCTTATAATGTCTTTGGTGAACGTATTATTATCCCAGGTATTGAAGGGCAAGATGATAAGTATGAGCAACCTTTTCATTCACTTGATATGGTATATACCTACTATCCTACCTATTCAACAACGTTAAAATTCAAAGTACAAAACCTACTTGATGAAAGTAAAGAAATAGAGTTTTCTGATACTTTATTTCGTAGTGAAACGAAAGGCATTGCTTTTGATGTTTCATTTAAATGGGATTTTGATTAGTTAATTAAATTATTGCTGGCGTTTTACAACCCTGCAAATAGATGAATTAAGACCACCCCAAATTATTATTAGTTAAAGGAGTGGTCTTGTTATTTTTATCATAATAACTGCCCGTAAATTTGAGCTAGATTAAAAACATTATTGTCTTGCTGTTACTACTACTTGATAGATCACTTAACCGGCTCTTTCTTTAGCTATAGCGCCTAAGGTTGGCGAGGCAATTATTAATTCATCAACTAATTCACCTAATACTTTTCTCGGCAATTTTTTAATAATCATTTCACCGACATCATTAGCGTTGCTTGCTGCAGCAAAAAATAATATATTTTTACCGTTACAGGTTATTTCATCAAAAATAGAGCGTATTTTTATACGTTGTGCTTTTAATAAAGAGCGGAATCTCCTCTTATCGTCAGCCGCGACATACTCACAAATGTTTTGAGCCATATTATAGGCCATGACCTTGGGTGAGTACGATTGTGTTATTAATAGTAATATTATTGAGGCGATGCCCGCTGCTTTATATCTCATCATTAATTTATTCCTCAAAGCGTCACTTATTAATTTCATCAGTTTATCTAAGTGTAGCTATTAATTTTTTTATTACATTATGATTTTTTTATTTTGTTAAGTTATTAAAGATAATTGGATTTTGTCTTTTGGTTGAGACTCTAAAGGCGAAGCTTTCTGTTAAAAGCTATGTGGAGAAAAAAATGATTTGCTACTACGAATAAAAATAGTGGTTAGCGCCTTTTTAAAGATCTAAAAGGAAAAAATGATTAAGGGCTTGAGCGCAATTATTTTCTCTTCAAGTATTGTTAAGTGAATAAAATTTTTTAAATTCGAATAATATTCTTTAGTATTCCGTCTAAAATTCTTGATTTTTTGGTCTGAATGGCCAATTGTTTTGGTAAAATATAGTAATAAATAAGTGAAATGTGTTAATTTTATAACATAGTGATATTTAATAATAAGCGTGGAAAGTTACATTATGGTAAGAGTTTTTAATTACAAAATAATTTCTGTTTTAATGATTCTTAGTTCCTTTGCCAGTCAAGCAAGCAATACAAACTTTCTAGTGATTGATGTCGATAAAAAACCATTGTCTAATATAGTCGTTTTCGCTGAGCCAGAAATAAAACCTACCGTGGCAGAGAGTACTTTGTCGGTTCCTTATACTGCTATTATGGATCAAGTTAATCGACAATTTTCCCCCCACATCCTAGTCGTTAATAAAAATACTAACATTGATTTTCCCAATTCAGACAGAATAAAACATCATGTTTATTCCTTTTCACCAGCGAAAACTTTTGAAATACAACTATACCGTGAGAAAAAATTAGACCCTCGTTTGTTTGATAAAGTTGGAGAAGTGATCCTAGGCTGCAACATACATGACTGGATGGTTGGTTATGTTTATGTTGTTGATACCCCTTGGTTTGGCAAAACTGATGGTGAGGGTAATATTAATTTAGCACTCCCAGATGGAAAATACACACTGAAAATATGGCATCCATTACTCCAAGAGGCTGATCAATCTTTTACTCAAAAAATAACGGTTTCTAGTCATACGAATATCACCATTAATGTAAAAGAGGCGATGAAGCCTAGATATGCAGCTTATGAAGATGATGATGAATTAGATGACTATTAATTTGAAATCATTACAAAATCGTATTTTAGTACGATTTATATTTTTATTGATGATTTAGTCGCACCAGTAGTCAAGATTTTCGAGCCGTTTTTTGAAATAAATAATATACAATTAGATGTCTCGGCCAGTATGGGAATAGCAGTATATCCAGAAGACTCTATTAAAGCTGATGGCCTAATGCAATTTTCTGATATCGCTTTTTACGTTTGTAAAGATAAGTACAATATCTATAAATTATTGTGCTTGAACTTATTACAAGTAATGAAGATAGTATTATTATTAAATCGATCACTGATTTAGCGCACAACTTAGGATTAAGTGTTGTGGCTGAAGGCGTTGAAAATAAATAAAGTCTTGAGATGTTGAATAAGATTGGTGTTGAAACAGCACAAGGTTACTTTATTAGTAAGGCGATTCATGGCGATGAGCTTTTACCTTGGTTACTCAATTATGAGGAAAATAATGCTTAGCACAACAAATAAAACACTATTAGCCACCTTTATTCTATTGAGTTCTGCAGTTAATGCTGCACAAATAACGGTTAAAGGGGTGATTGAAGCAGGATATATTAAAGCCGATTATCATCAGCCTTGGTTAAATAGCTGGCAGGAAGAAGGCGTGGGTATATTACGGTATAACGACGACGATAAACTGATGCTAACACAAGCGGCGATAGAAATAAGTGGCGACTTAATTTCTAATGTTAATTTTGATCTTGTCGCCAATTACAATCCTGATGGTGAAAAAAACATCGGCTTAACAGAAGCTTACTTTACTTATTCGCCATTAAATCCAGGCTTAAAACATCAAGTTAAATTCGGCATGTTTTATCCTCAAATGTCACTGGAAAATACAGCAACCGGATGGACAAGTCCTTATACTTATAGTTTTTCAGCGATCAATTCTTGGATTGCTGAAGAGCAAAGAACCTTAGGTGCTCAGTGGTCAATCACTCGAAGTGGAAGAAAGCATAATAGCCCTCATAGTTTTACCGCATTAGCCTCTATATTTAAAGCGAATGATGGCTTAGGCAGCTTGCTTGTTTGGCGTGGTTGGGCACAGCATAATAGGCAAACTTTTTATAATGAAGCCGTTGTCTTTTCTGATTACTTTTCCCAGCAAGACATCCCTATTAATACGCCTAATTTTGTTGAGCCTTTTATTGAAACAGATAGTAAATGGGGATATTACGTTGGAGGGCATTGGCGTTATCTAAAACAAACTGACGTGAGAGTTTATTACTACGATAATAGAGGTGATCCAAATGCCATTGAAAAAAATCGTCAATATGCTTGGAAAACCCAATATTATTCCGTTGCCATGCAACATAAATTTACAAGTAACTTTAGGCTGTTAGCTCAGTATTTATCTGGTGATACCGGTATGGGCAGTCAAGAAACAGGAGTGTTTACTGATATTTCTTCATGGTATGTGATGTTTAATTATAAATTAGGATCACATAGATTTTCACTACGTCATGACCAATTCAAAGTAAAAGAAACTGATCAGAACAGACAAGACCCTAATGACAGCGATGGTGATAGCCTTACGTTGGCATGGCGATATCAACTGGATAAAAATTGGAATGTAGGCGCTGAATTTATCAACTCAACTTCGAACAATGAAAATAGAACTTTATGGGAAAGTCGAGCAGCGGAACATAGGCAAAAGCAATATATGGCAATTGTACAATATAAATTTTAATTGAAAATAAACAGTTGGCTAGTTTCGCTTTATACTTTAGCCACTATAATTTCCCCCTTAATAGGGTGTTATGTGAACTTCAACCTGTAGAGTATAAAAGGAATAATATATGTCTTATGTCGATGGTTTTGTTGCCGCAGTACCAACAGTAAATAAAGAAAAGTACATTGAACATGCGAAATTGTCTGCGGTCGTATTCAAAGATCACGGAGCACTTAAAATTACTGAAAGTTGGGGAGATAACGTTCCTGATGGTGATATTACATCCTTCCCAATGGCTGTAAAATGTGGCAAAGATGAAACTGTAGTTTTTTCATCTGTTGTATGGCCAACAAAGGAAGTTCGTGATGCTGGTTGGGACGCTATTATGGCAGATCCTAGAATGCACCCAGATCAAAATCCAATGCCCTTTGATGGTAAACGTTTAATCTACGGTGGTTTCGAAGTTATTTTAGAGGAATAGCACCGAGATATATTTCACATAACAATGCGTTCAAACAGATAAATAACAGCTGGCTGTTTTTTGTGCCTGACTATTTTAGCCAACAATTAAAAGCCTCTTAGTGGGGCGTTAGGTAACTAAGGAAGTATGGCATATATCGATCTATTAATTTTTAATGCACCGATATTAATTTTATATTGGATATTTAGTGTGAGTAAAACCAATATTAAATCAGCCAAGTTTGTTTTGTATTCTTGGTTCGCTTTGTTATGCATTTTATTAGTTATTGGTGCAAGTGTATGGAGTGAAACCGACGAAGTAAGTCAAATAGGTTCTGCATTGTTTTTATCTTCTTCTATTTGGCTAGTTGGTCCATTCCTTTTCTTAGTTTCAACTAAGTCTTGGAACCATTTTGTCATTATATTTACGTCACTTATACTCGGCTCTATTTCATTATTCTGTTGTTTTTTTATTTTAGCATCGTTAAATCAGATCTGGGGTTTGTAATCGTTACATAACAGGCCACTTAAGCAAGACAAATAACAGCTGGCTGTTGTTCGTGCTTCACACATTTTAGCCAACTATAATTTTTGGCTTAATGCGGCGTTGGTAAGCGTAAATTTATGTCTGTCGGCTATTTGTCGTCTGTTTGTCATTACCGACAGTATGCCCTTGGTGTATAGTGCATCAGCATTCAACAATAAATGGAGTTACCTGTGAAATCATTAAGACTCGAAAAACGCTGGTCTCAAGAACAATTGGCGCAACTAAGCGATTTAAATGTTCGCACAATTCAAAGAGTAGAAAAAGGAGAAAGCATTGGAACTGAAACCTTGAAGTCTTTGGCTGCGGTTTTTGAAATCTCAACTGATGAGCTTATATGTGCTATAAATAATGAAAAAAATCTCCAAACAGAAGGGGATGCGGATATGATTAAAGATCATTCTCAGCACAACAAAGCAAAAGAGAAGGTTAAATCTATAAAATATTTTTATACATTCTCGGCACTTTTAATTGCAGTCTTTCTCCTATTTATGTTGCCTAACTACAATGACGGAGAAAATTTAGGTCCATTGATTGTTGTATTCTTATCTTTTGGTGCGCTTATTGCTGGCCTCGCTTTCCAGGTATTTCAACCCTTTGGTGAAGAATGGGAAAAAGAAAAAACATCCCAGATTTTAAATCAACAGAACAAGGGAAGTAGCTCTAGTTCTGAGCACTAAATAGACAAAAGGCATATAAGTCATTCAAACAGGGCAAATAACAGCTAGCTATTTGCTCCATCGTCGCTTACTTTAGCCAAGCATTATTTGCCTCTTAATGGGGCGTTAGAGGTAAAAGGAAATATCTTGTCAATCAACTATTCAAATTACACATTGGATGAATTATTTGATGTTAACCAAAATATCGATAAGGATAAATTTCCTGAGCGATATAAGCAGTTATGTGAAGAAATTCAACGAAGAAAAGAAAATGGAGAGTTTGAAAAAAAAGCCCAAGAAATTGAAGATCAGGAAGACGAGGACGATGATGAAAATGAATTTATCATTGATTTCTCTGCTGAGGGAAATGGAAAAAAGCGTAAGCTGTTTATTTTGGGTTTTATCTTAATCAATTTAGCTGTACTCGCCTTTGTATTACCTAAATATATAGTTACTGATTTAACGAACATACATGAATATTCAACAAAAATTGACTTTGTTGAATGTCATAAAGAAGAAGTGATAGATGATGAAACGGATAAAGTATATTCATACTTCGATCTTAATATTGGCTCATACCAAGATACTTTTTCAGCAGTTGGTATTGGTGAGGGTAAGTGTAAAAACTTAGCACGAAGTTTAAAGGTTGGATCTAATGTTTCTATTTGGCATGAAGATGGATTAATCCATCAAATAAAATCAAAAAATAACATTCTACTTCCATATGTATATATGGAACCCAAAGTACGAGAGTTAAAAACAGAGGGTGCAAAATTATATTGGTTTAGTTTGTTGGCGTTGTGGGTAGTGTTATTTAAATCAGTTGCTAATGCTGTTGTTCCGGGGACGTTTACCTCTAGCAAGCCATTAAAGCAGGACAAATAACAGTTGGCTATTTACTCCTTTGTCGCTTATTTTAATCAACGGTGTTTTGCCTCTTAACGAGGTGTTAGTTTTGATTGTGCATAATCGAATAAAGGAGTTTGAAATCGATGTCCCGCATAGCGATAGTCTATTTTTCTAAGAGTGATGTCACAGGACAACTTGCTAGAGCAATAGCTTTAGGTGCTAAACAAGAACATGGAATAACTGTGCTTGAACATAAAATTGAAGGGCGCGAAATCCTTGAAGGAAAATTTGAAAACGAAGAGTTATTCAAAGCGCTAAAATTATGCGATGCGATTATCTTTGGAAGCCCAACATATATGGGAAGTGTATCAGCTCAATTCAAGGCTTTTGCGGATGCTTCAAGTGAACATTGGCAGAGCCAAGAGTGGGCTGATAAAGTCTCTGCTGGATTCACCTCTGGAACAGGCCTAAATGGTGACCAATCAAGTACTTTGCAATACATGGCCACTTTAGCAAGTCAGCATGGTATGTTGTGGGTGAATATTGATGCTTCATATGGAACAGATAGTTCCACTTTAAATCGATTAGGTTGCCAATTAGGAGTCGTTTCCCAAACGACTAATAGTGTCGCACATGAAGTTGATCTTGCAACGGCAAAGCACTTAGGTCGTAGGGTTGCAAAACTTACTCTTCGTTTAAATTAGAAACATAATAAGAAATTAAACAAGGACAAAAAACAGTTGGCTTTTTGTTCACTTCGTTCATTTATTTTAGCCAACTAGTTTTGCCTGTAAATTGGGCGTTATTTGCCTTAGAGCATAGGAGTGTTAATGAAATTATTGATCAAGTTTTGTGTTGTTTTAATCCTTTTACTAAATACAACATCTTGCGTTACAACATCAACCTATGGAGCAACCTTCGAGGCTATAGCTAAGACTAACGATATTTATACTTTAAAAATTTACTACGGAGGCCCACCTCCCCAATGGGCTACAGATGTAAACTTTCAAGAAGGAACTGATTCTGCTTTATATGAAAAAGCTATGGCGTTTATTGCAGAAAATCCAGAATATAATAGCTATAAAGTTGTTGATATTGAACATAGTCATATCCCAAGTTACTACAGATATAGTGTTCATTTTCTTCGCAATTAGCAAATAACAAGGTATTCCAAAGGACTAAAAAAGCTGGCCATTGCTCGTGCCTCGCTTATTTTAGCTTCTGAATGGGCGTTAGGTATACAGGTAAACAAAGGTGCAATATGGATATTAAGCTTGGCGAATTAAGACATGAAGCTGTAATTTCTTTGTTACAAGAACATCATGAAGATATGCTAGCTCACTCACCTCCAGAAAGTGTTCACGCGCTAGATTTGCGTGCACTTGAACACCCCGATGTAACGTTCTGGAGTTTATGGGTTAATCAAGATTTAGCTGGTATTGGCGCTATAAAAGAACTTGATAAAGATCATTGCGAGATAAAGTCTATGCGCACATCGACCAAGTTTTTACGTAAAGGTATTGCTCGTAAGATATTAGAGCATATCGTTGAACAAGCGACTCTTCGTTCGTATAAAAGATTAAGTTTGGAAACGGGTACTATGGATGCGTTTATTCCAGCACAAAAACTTTATCAACAATTTGGTTTTCAACCATGTGCCCCTTTTGGTAACTATCAAGAAGATCCATATAGTATGTTTATGTCAAAGGCTATTGAGTAAATGTGTGACACATAATATCAACTGTGAAGTGCGACAAAATAGCGATGCAAAAAATTACTATGCCACCCATAATAATGCTACGCAATAATAATGCTCTGAAACACTGCTATCCATTGGCCAACAACAATGCATGTACTTCATCTTATAAGCCTTTGTATATCGATTTTTATAGATGTTGATTAAATGAGTGAATTTCAGGCAAGCTTTACTTCTCCCCCAAGGTAGCCGTATTTTTCTTGCTGTCTTAGTGCTGCCTTTGAATGTAGTTATGTTTACGCGCTATTCAAACAAGCTTGGGCATTTGCTTTACCGTGTGCGCGCTTTAACCCCACGTGCTCAGTAAATTCACACAAATGCTCTGCGGTGCCGACTGCGCCAGTGAATATACCTTC
>NZ_JACGVR010000021.1:0-68239 GCF_014077325.1 Colwellia sp. BRX8-5 | reverse complement strand
TGAAAATGAAAGAAAAAGATGATGATAACGAACATAATCATTAATTAACCAAAATAGTCACTTAGCATATGTTAGGTGACTTTTTGCTTAAAGGGACATATATGCAAATTATTAAATTATTATTACTGCTTGCCTTATTAGGTATAGGTGCCGCGGCTACTGTGATGTATTCGGGTTTGGTTGATGTTGCGGCTGATGAGCCTCATAGTGATTTGGTCTACTGGTTTTTAGAAGAAACCAGAGAAAACGCTATTAAAAATGCAGCTCAAGATATTGTAGTGCCTGATTTAAGTGATCCAGAATTGTTATTAACGGGTGGTTCTGACTACGAATTTATGTGTTCGAGTTGCCATTTAAAGCCTGAACAGAGTGAGAGTGACATGAGCTTAGGGTTATACCCAGCACCACCTAATTTAAATATTGCTGCTAAAAGTCATATAGGTAAAGAACACGGCGATGGCGCACAAAGCGATCGTAAAAATTTTTGGGTGATCAAACATGGTATTAAAGCGTCTGGCATGCCTTCTTGGGGTAAAACTCACGACGATGAACGTATCTGGGCAATGGTTGCTTTTATAAAACGATTACCAACTTTGACACCAGAGCAATACCAAATACTTACCGCGATAGATTAATGTCTAATTAAATTTAAAGACAAAGGGATAAGTGATGATAATAGTTTTAAGGAGTATTAACAGGACACCCAATCTAGTTTTAATAGGACGCCCAATCTAAATTGATCCTCCCTACCGATGCACTACACTGAAATAACCAAGCGACATAATCACAGGTGATTTATGGCTACGCCAAGGAAACAACAAATCAGTTTAATAGATACCCCTTATTATCATTGTGTTGCGCGTTGTGTTCGACGAGTATTAACAGGACACCCAATCTAGTTTTAATAGGACGCCCAATCTAAATTGATCCTCCCTACCGATGCACTACACTGAAATAACCAAGCGACATGATCACAGGTGATTTATGGCTACGCCAAGGAAACAACAAATCAGTTTAATAGATACCCCTTATTATCATTGTGTTTCGCGTTGTGTTCGACGCGCTTTTTTATGTGGCGAAGATGCCTTGTCAGGCCAAAGCTTTGATCACCGCAGAGAGTGGGTAGAAGAGAAGTTACACTTTCTTATCGAGGTCTTTGCGATTGACGTGTGTGCCTATGCCGTAATGAGTAATCATTATCATGTTGTGCTATTTATTGATGAGGAAAAAGCAAAGCAATGGAGCATGAGTGATGTGCTTGAGCGTTGGCACCGCTTACACAAAGGCACGTTACTCACACAGCAATACTGTCGTGGCGAAGCGTTAGCGAAACCGTTACTGGATATCGTTAAAGAAACATCTGAGGTCTATCGAAAACGGCTGATGAAAATCAGTTGGTTTATGGGCTACATTAACGAAGGTATTGCCAGAGCAGCTAATCAAGAAGACAACTGTACTGGTCGATTTTGGGAAGGACGATTTAAATCTCAAGCATTATTAGATGAAGCAGCACTTGTTGCTTGTATGGCCTATGTTGATTTAAACCCCATTCGCGCCAATATAGCCAAAACGCCCGAAAGCTCAACGCACACCAGCGTCAAGCTACGCTGTGAGCAAGCAAAAAAAAATCAACAACCCAATGCGTTACTCCCTTTTGTTGGTCACCCAATAAAAAAAATGGTTAAGGGCTTAACATTTGAGCTTACTGATTACCTACAATTAATTGAGTTAACCGGACGTTGTATCAGAGAGGATAAATACGGTTTCATCGAAGACAGCCAACCCAATATACTCAGTCGATTAAACATATCAGCTAAAAACTGGCTAATCATTACCACCCAATTTAGCAAACAGTTTCATGGTGCGGTTGGTCACGAAGATGCCTTAAGTGATTACTGCGAACATCAACAGTTAAAGCGAAGACAAAACTTAAGTCATTGCAATAAACTCTTTGCTTAAATTAACTACACTCATTCAAAACAACTATAAATCTAACCAGTCTATCCTGGAGGATGGCACTTGTTTATAAATGAGTATTTTAGGTGTTAATTGACTGAAAATGAGTTTTTGCACCATCGTATATTATCAAAAGCCCTTTTTAATGATAACGACTGACAGTATATTGAAATATCGATGTGATGTTGTTAGATTTGATTTAAATTGAGTGTCTGCTTTAGTCACTTTAAAATAGCTTACATTATAAACAGGGTCGTACTTTCAAGAATGGCTTGAGCTTTAGTAAAGTCTGTTGAAAGGTTGTCTAAAGTTGATATCGGTAATAGTTCATTAGTGACTTATTTAAGGTAGAAAAGGCGAGGGCAGAGTTCGTACTCATATGTTAAACACCGATACTATAAAGAGAGCCTGTAACAAAATCTGTTACAGGCTCTATAAAGATAATAACTGCCATGCACGACAATATCTTTATTTATGGCGCCATAACTTTAATTTTTCAAGCACCAACATTGGCTCGATTGGTTTGGTTAAATAATCATCCATACCCGCTTCTATACATTTTTCTTTGTCACCTTGCATCGCATTAGCTGTCATTGCAATAATAGGTATTGCCGTGTTTTCTACTCCAGCCTCACCTGCTCTAATTCTCTTTGTTGCTTCATAACCGTCCATTTCTGGCATTTGGCAATCCATGATCACAACCGTATAGGGTTTAATAACGGTCGCTTCTTTTAATCGATTTAAGGCGTCAACACCATTAGTCGCTAAATCTGCGGTTAAGCCGATTTTTTTTAAGACAGCTAGCGCTACCATTTGGTTTACTCGGTTATCTTCAACAAGTAGCACATGCATTTCTCTAGGCCAGTGACCTTTCATTGCACCGATATTAGGCTTTTTTATTGCTTCTAGGTCGATACTGTTATGCGCCGTTATTAATGTATCGGTATTATTTTTAATTACCGCTAAAGCATTAAATAAATTGTCGGTTGTTGCTGGTTTAGGAAAATAAGTACTACTACCCAAGTCTGCAAAGTGTTTAGCGTCGTGTTTTTCATCGATTGAGGTCATCATCACTAGTGCCATTGGGTCATAGCTTTTATTCGCTCGAATTATTTTAGTTAATGCTTCTCCATTCATCGTTGGCATTTCCATGTCCACTAATGCCAGATCAAATATCTTTGAATTTGATGAAGAAAAACACTCATCACAATGAAATAAAGCTTCCTTAGCACTTTTAGCTTCAGTGACGTTTATCCCCCAACACTCTAATTGTCTGCGTAACACCTCACGGCTAGTTCTGTTATCATCGACAATTAAAATATTTAACCTTAAGCCTGCTATCGGTGGCACTACTGGGGTCGATAATTCACTTTCTTGTACTAAACAAGATACTTTAAAACAGCTGCCATGGCCTATCTTACTTGATACCGTTACATCACCATTAAGTAGCTTACATAATTTTTTTGTTATACTTAACCCTAACCCGGTACCGCCATATTTTCTGGTTGTGGAAGCGTCAACTTGGCTAAATGAGCCAAACAATAAAAATATTTTTTCTGCTGGAATACCAATGCCAGTATCTTGAATTTCACAACTAAATATAAAGTGATGATCTTTTTCGGCAGGTTCGAGTTTAGCTTTAATAACTATCTGACCTTGATCGGTAAATTTTATGGCATTACTTAAAATATTGGTGAGGATTTGTCGTATTCGTCCCGGATCTGATTTAATGAAAGAGCAGGGAATACCTGTTAAATCGAGTATTATTTCAACGCCTTTTCTTTGCGCGGCAAGTGAAATAGATTCAGCAAGCTCTGCCACTAAATTACGTAAATTAAAATCTATATACTCAAGTTCTATTTTACCCGCTTCAATCTTTGAAAGATCAAGAATATCATTAATAAGTGTCAATAATGCATGGGCACTGGTATTGGCTATGCTTACGTTTTGGGCTTGTTCTTTCGTTAGGTCACTATCCATGAGTAACCCCAGCATGCCTAAAACCCCGTTCATTGGTGTTCTTATTTCGTGACTCATATTAGCTAAAAATTCTGATTTAAGTTGTGTTGCTTCTTCAGATTTTTTTAATGCTGTAATTAAATCTTTAGCCTGCGTCTTTAGCGAAGCTGTTTTCTCAGTCACTTGCTCTTCAAGTGTTAAAACAAATTGCTTTTGTCTGTCTATTTCTGTCTGCTGTAAACGCGTTCTTAAATAAATGGTAATAAATACGACCATTAAGGTTAATAATACATATAAACTGTATGCCCACCAGGTTTTCCAAGGCGGTGGTGATATATACAAGTTGATCGACAGTAATTTCTTCCCCCACTCACCACTGCTATTTGTCGCTTTGACAAGCAGTTTATATGTACCTCCATCTAGATTAGTAAATGAAGCAATATTTCTATTACCGACTTCAATCCAATTATCATCATAGCCTTCAAGTTTATAAGCATATTTGTTTTTGTTAGGTGAAATAAAATCTAAAACAGAGAACTCAAAAGAGAAAAAGTAGTCATGATAAGTCAGTTCAATATCAGTGACATAAGAATAAGGTCTATCAAGCTTTATCGGCTGACCCATTTTATTAAAACCGGTTAAAACAATATTGAATTCGTCATTGGTTGTTTCTATATCTAAAGCACTAAAATACTCGATGCCGCGTTGGCTACTGGTGAAAAATGTCTCATTTGCACCTTTTACTAGGCTATTTGGATAATAATTCATTCCTAATAAGCCATTATAGCTGTCAAAATTAGTCACTTCTCCTGATAAAGGGTCTAATCTTGAGATCCCCTTATTGGTCGTCAGCCATAAATGACCACTTTTATCATCAGCAATTGCACGGATTAAAGAGGTCGGTAATCCATTGTTTTTATCAAAATGTTTAAAGGTTTTTGTTTCTGGAAGATATAAGTTGAGTCCTTTTTGCGTAGCAATCCAAACGTTGCCATTTCCACTTTGATGGATATCCTGTACGATATTTCCTAATAAACTATCAGATTTTTTTTTATTACTTTGAAATGAAATGAACTTTTGTTCGTCTGCTTGCCAAAGATTTACACCGTTACCGGTTCCAACCCACATATTTTGTTTACTATCTTTAAATATTTTTAAAACTTCGGGATGAGATAATCCCAAAGATTCATTTAAATGAGTAAAGGTTTTAGTCGAAGGGTTATAGCGATAGACACCATTTTTATAAGTGCCAATCCAAAGGTACCCATATTGGTCCATGTTAAGGGCTCGTAACTCTCTGAACTCTTTATGGTTTGGATCTGTTTTAGGGTAGGTTAATAACTCAAGGTGTTGAGTGTCTAAGTTGAATTTAGCTAAACCTTCATCTTGTGCAACCCATAGACTGTTATTATCATCAAGAAATATAATTGGATTTTCTAATAGTCTATTAGCGCCATAGCCATTCTCATCACTAAAGATCGGTGCTGATAATGTGGCTAGTTTTTGTGATGATACCTGCCACTTATATAACTGCGATGACGAAGATACAATGACAAGATCACCATTAGCATCTGTTGCTATTCCATTTGGAGCGGTCAGTTCAGGGCTATTAATCGATTTAAATTTACGATGTGGTACTAACTTATATATGCCGTGAGTCTCGCTAGTGACCCAGATGGTTCTAGAGCTATCTTCGAAAATTATTCTCAGACCCTTATTATTGCCAAGGTCAAATTGTTCAATCTGAGGACCTGTGTTTGATTGTCGAAACAAGCCTTTGCTGGTGACAAACCAGACATAACCCTCTTGGTCTTCAATCATAGAATTCACTTGATCTAAATATTGATTATCAAGTGTTTTTAATCGTGTAAAAAGACCATTTTCTTTATCGAAGGAAAATGGACCTTGTTGAGTACCTACATAAAGCTTGTCTTTTGACGTTTTTAAAATACTGCGTATTTCATTTGCGCCTGTTGGTGTTTTATTTTCTGGAGCAGGGAAAAAATGAGAAAAGGTTTGCTTAGTTTTGTCATATAAATTTAAACCATAGCTAGTTGCAACCCAGAGACTATTGCTATTGTTGTTTTCAATATCCCATATTCTATTATGAGATAAACTTGATGGTGAATCATCAGTTTTTGTAATATGTTCAAAGCTATTATTACCTAGATATCGACTAAGCCCTTTATCATATGAACCTAACCAAATATTGTCCTCTTGGTCATGAAATAAGGATTGAATTCGATTAGATGAAATAGAAGCAAGGCGAAGCGGATCATGAATGAAATTACTAAAGCTTCCTGTTTTTGGTTCATATAGGCTAGCGCCTCCTCCCCAAGTGCCAATCCATATATTTCCGGTGTGGTCCAACATCAGGTTTCCAGCATCATTATGCGATAAACCGTTTGAACTCATACTATCAAATTGAAACAGGGTTGTTTTTCGACCATCATAGCGCATAACGCCATTTTCAGCGGTACCAAACCAAAGTAAGCCTTGATTATCCTGAATAATTGAATATATCTCAGAAGAAATAAAGCCATCTTCCTCGGTCAGCACTTTAACCGAGTATTCATTAATGAGCTTTGAAGTCGATTCATTACTATAAGCTGGAGCAATCGTTCCAATAAATAGGAAAAAAAAGCAGATAACGTGATTAACAAGCGATAAATTATATTTCATAAATATTAAGATTATCAAATCCAAGTAAGGTCAACAAAAAGTACAAAAAATCTTATTTAATTTAATAGGTTATATCCTTGCTAAAAGCGGATAAACCTAATTAAGGCACAAGCTTAGTTTTATTTACTCATGCATCGCCCCTGCAATGTAAGCCAAAAGCTTATCATCTAGTATGCTACTTTAGCTGTAATATTTATATAAAATTTTTGTCAATATTTAGTTGATTAAATAAAACTAAAGGCTGGTTGGGTCTTTTACTTAGGTTACCCAAGTGTATCATTTTATTTTAGGGGAAAAGTTTTAGGCCCAGGAAGTATTCACTTTTGTCTACTAAACGTTAACGGAGACTTTAGTAATACAATGATATTTATAATACTAAGGTCTACAGTGCATATTGTTTGATAATCATGTATTAATATAGTTATTAAAGACAAATTATCTATCTTTTATGTCTAATATCAATAAGGTAATATTATAGTGAGTCGTCATATGGAAAATAAATTACAGAAATCAGTGCTTGTTTCATTAGTCATTACCATAATAATCACTTTAATTACGTATGCTAGCCACAAAGCTTTTTCATCAGTATTGCTCGCTTCACTGAGTGTAGCAGTCGTTAGTTTTTTTGCTGTGTTTTTCGGTGTAAGTCGCTGCTATAAAAATATAAATAAAAACGAAACAAAAAAGCAACGTGATAATTTAACAACAGAATCTCTTGCCAATATTGGTCAATCTATCGGTAATACCGCCAGTGAGTTAGCGATTAATTCTGCAGAGGTCAGTTTCTTTTTAAACCAATTGGCCCAAGCGATAGAAATATCAAGTGAAGATGTCGACCGATTAGCGACTGCAGCGGAAGAAATGTCGGCTAACAGTAAGCAAATAAACGAAAATTCCTCATTAGCCTCAGAGCAAGCGAGTCTAGCAATGACCGCTAGCAGCTCAAGTTCAGCAAAGTTAAGCCACAACATTGATACCGTCAATGAGCTTCATCATGCGGTTAGTACCGCCACAAAAAAAATTGAATCACTGGCCAGCAAAACACAGCAAATACAGAGTATTACTGATGTAATAGATGGCATATCAAGCCAAACAAACTTACTGGCTTTAAATGCGGCGATAGAAGCTGCTCGCGCAGGCGAACAAGGTCGCGGTTTTGCTGTTGTTGCCGATGAAGTCAGAGCGCTGGCAGGAAAAACTGCTGATGCTACTCGAAAAATAGGTGACATGCTTAAACAAATTAGTGACGAAACAACTGAAACAACCCAAGTAATAGCGGAAATTGTTGAAAAAACTGATAGTGTTGTCGTCACCATGACTGATTTATCACAAGGTTTCAAAGACATTGATCAGCTTATGGCTGATTCATCGGGCGCGAGTGATCAAATAAGTCACGCTTTAAAAGAACAAGATTTAGCCGCTAATGAAATTTCAACCGCTATTATAAATTTACATGACTTTTTAGTGGATAAAAGCCACGAAACGAAGTCTGTATCAAAACAAGCGACAACATTATCCAATGGCACCGAATCGATATTTGTACATATCTCTAATTTTTCTAGTGATACTCTAATAAGTAATATGTGTAATCAGGCGCAGTATACAGCCAGTAAAATTGGTCAGTTATTTGAAAAAAGCATTAAAAACAATGAGATAACAGAGCTACAGTTATTTGATTTTAATTATAAACCTTTGGGACTTACCGAGCCGAAAAAATTTACCACCAGTTTTGATAAATTCACAGACCAACATTTACCTGCTATTCAAGAGCCTTTATTAGTAGAATTCTCTAACATGATTTATGCAGGCGCTGTTGATATTAATGGTTATTTTCCTACGCATAACAAATGTTTTTCAAAGCCGCTAACCGGTAATCAGGCAATAGATGCTATTAATAATCGCACTAAACGTTTATTTAATGACCCTACAGGTATTCGCTGTGGAAAACACACAGATAAATTTTTATTACAAACCTATAAACGCGATACAGGGGAAATAATGCATGATGTTTCCGCACCCATTTTTGTTAATGGCAAACATTGGGGAGGTTTTAGAATTGGCTTTAAAGCAGGTTAATATAGTAAGTCTTATAAATAAAGGAGCAGGTCTTTATTTACCACTGCCTGCCTGATCTGAGTTGAAATAATATTGACCCGCAACAACCTAGATTAACCCTTAAATTTTATCTAGATAAAATAAACAATTGTATTTACCGAAATCGGCGAAAAGCCCCACCGCTTGCGGTGAGGGATGGATAGCCGAGATTGCATAGCAATCTAATGCGGCCTATCTTGCTGCTCGATGTATTGCTTAAGAATCTCTATCGGCGCTCCGCCGACAGAGCATGCATAATAACCAGAGCTCCAAAGTGCATTCTTCCTCCAAGCTACCTGATTTAACTGCGGAAACCACAACTTCATCTCTCGACCTGTAATACTTTTTAAAACATTAACTAATCGTGAAATTGAAATAGAAGGCAGGTAAGAGATAATCATGTGAACATGATCTGACTCCCCATTAAACTCAACCAATTCTGACTTTAGTTTTAAACATTCTCTTTTTATTATAAAGTCCATTTTATATAACATCTCGCTCGTAAACTTCCGCTCACGATATTTAGTAACAAATATAATGTGAGCTTGAATTAAATACGAAGAATGAGCGCTCTTTTTATATTTCATACAGACACTTATTGACACTGGTAATTTATACAGTATAGTCGTCATTATGAGTTTAACCAGTGTTTCGAAATTTAATATCGGTCAGACAACACCTTTGCAAACAGAGTTGCGAAGAGAGTCAGCTCGCCTTTGGAACGATATGGTTAAACTGCACAAATTCATCCGAAAACGCCGATGGAAGTGGCCTTTTAGAGGTGATTTTGAAAAGCACTTTAAAAGTAAGTACCGACTTCATAGCCAGACAAACCAGGCGCTTATTAAAAAGTTCTTTGCTAACATCGAAACAACCTCAGAGAATCGAAAAGCTGGCGATAAAAAAGCTCGTTATCCGTACCGTGACAGGAAGCACTTCCAGGTAGTAATGTACAAGGCTTCGGCGATAAAAAGAAAAGGTAACCGCGTCATTCTTTCAAACGGACTTGGAGTTAAAAAACTCATCGTTCGCATTCCAAAAGATATACCCATTGGTAAAATCACAGGGGCGGAGCTTAGTTTTCGGGAGCTTAGGCTCACGATAAAGCAAGATATCAAAACCATTAAGTCAGCTGGCAGCAACGTAGTTGCTGCTGACTTAGGTGTAATTCATCTTGCAGCGATGACCGATGGCGAAACGTCGGAGATCATAGTTGGTCGCGGTCTTCGCTCGTTAATTCAGTATAGAAACAAGAAGCTCGCTGAATTCTCAAGACTGCTTTCAAAATGCAAGAAAGGGTCTAGACGGAGCCGAAAATTGCGAGTATCAAAAGCTAAAATGCTGTTCAGAAATGACAATCAGCAGCGCAATCTTCTCCATCATGCATCCAAGCAAATGATTGATTATTGCGTGAAACAACAAGCAGGTATGCTTGTTGTGGGCGATTGCATCAATATGAGTAAGAACGCTCGAAAAAAGAAGAAAGGCTCAAGACGTTCAAATCAAATGAACAGCAACAATCCCCTTGGGCAGCTACTCACCTATCTTAAATACAAAGGTAAATTCCAAGGTGTAGAGCTTGATAAAATAGGAGAGCAGTACACCACTCAGACTTGCCCGAAATGCGGTCATAGACACAAACCTTCGGGGCGCAATTACCAGTGTAAAAATCCAGAATGTGATTTCATTGGAGTGCGGGATTTGGTCGGTTCGGCCAACATTAAAAATAAATTCGAGAACGGTAGAATAGAAAAAGGATACCTTCTCCCGCCACTTGTGGCAAAGTATCGCAGACCTGTAAAAGTCCCTGTAATAAGGCTGAACTGCGTAGTCCATCTGACAGATGGCATGTTGCTTGATAACACCCTTGATGCGGCTCAGGCACTTTCGAGTGCAGGTGGTAAAACACCGTCTGAGCTATTTCACGTGGCCTGATCAAGAATCCTCACCGCTTGCGTTGCAGGAGCTGTCAAGATGCCTTATCCATAGAGCTAATGAATGTTTAGATTTAACTAGTTTTGAACGAGATAATGTCTAAGCGAAGGTTGCATAGCCATTACTCTCTACTTTTAGCTACTTTCGAATATGTTCAGCCTAAGAGAAGAAGCGTTTAGTCTGTATTTTTCAATCAAAAGTTAGCCGTTAAAATTAATATCACCTTAAATCAGCGCAAAGCATCAGGTAAGCATTGCTGTTAATCTCCTCGGTTTGTCTAAAACTAACGTTAATGAATACTCCATAGTGGATGCTTTTTTTATTATTGTTAACCTTGTCAACATCTAGTATTTACTTAATTAATCGTTAAATCTATCACATGTCGTTTTTAATAAAGGGCGACGATATCGTTTTCTTTGAAGTATTTTTTATTGGAAATTAAAGTCAGCTTATCTGCACTATCTTTAACGAAGTCACATTCTACCTCCTTAGAAAAACAGCCGGAATCTAACGATATTAAACATTAAATAGTAGGGGGGCACGCTAAGAAATTGAGTGGTTATAAGGTAATTATTGACTGAAAATAGAAAGCAACATAATATTTATTTTATTCAATAAACGTGAATAACCTTTAATAGGTTCTGCTCAAAGTGATTAATTGCGAAGAACATCGTTGTAAATTATCAATAGCTGCTATTGTGACGAGAATAGTTTTTAGCGATGATAGTCACAAGTCCAAACACAATAACCGTCAGTTTTGATTTTTTAGATTAATCTTATCGATTGATTTTAGCGGAGATTTTTTATCTCTCTTTATAATGTTTTAGCAAGGAACCCCTATGATTTCTATCAACCTTAATGGCCGCGAACAATTATTTGATGTCGAAGACGATATG
Organism: Colwellia sp. BRX8-5; assembly: GCF_014077325.1. Lineage (NCBI taxonomy): Bacteria > Pseudomonadati > Pseudomonadota > Gammaproteobacteria > Alteromonadales > Colwelliaceae > Colwellia > Colwellia sp. BRX8-5. The sequence goes on along the minus strand of NZ_JACGVR010000021.1, from coordinate 56,717 downwards.
CCATTGCTTTGGTTGATCCGTGAAGAAGCCGGTCTTCGCGGCACTAAGTTTGGCTGTGGTATAGCACAATGTGGTGCTTGCACGGTTCATGTTGACAATCAGGCCGTTCGCTCTTGTATGTATCCGGCGGTTGCAGCCCAAGGTAAGCAAGTGAATACAGTTGAAACTTTAGGCTCAAAAGAGGCTCCGCACGCTTTACAGGCTGCTTGGATTAAACACCAAGTTCCTCAGTGTGGCTATTGTCAGTCAGGAATGATGATGGCAGCAGCGGCATTATTAGCGAGTACTCCTAATCCAAGTTCTGACGATATCGATACTGCAATGACCAATATCTGTCGATGCGGAACTTACAGTCGAGTTAAAGCTGCCATTCTTGATGTAGCAAAGGAGATGTCTTTATGAGTCTTACTCGTCGGATGTTCGTTTTTGGTGGTGCAGCGATTGGCGGCGGATTAGCGCTAGGGGTTATTGGTTTAGGAACACATTTGGCCATGCATGATCGCCTTGGTGTGCAGCGAGATGGCAACACCAGAGATACCTTGCTCAACTTGTGGCTTCGTATTAACAAAGACAATACCGTTACACTACTTTCTCCGCATACCGAACTTGGTCAAGGTGCCGGTACTGGTTTAACCCAAATAGTGGCCGATGAACTTGACTTGAATTGGCCGCAAATCAAATTAGAGCTTGCGCCTGCGACCACTGCATTTTCCAATGGTGGCGTTTTTGAAGGCTTTGTTAGTGAAATGATTGGTAAGCCACCAGTCTGGGCAGAGCATATTGCTAGTAATGCTTTCAACCGTCTAGCCGACTTACTTAATATGCAAATGACTGGGGGTAGCGCCTCTATTCGTTTTACTGGCTGGCAAGTTATGCGTGAAGCAGCCGCAGCTGCACGTCAAATGCTGATTAACGCAGCCATCGATAAATACGGCGCAAGTACTAATACGACTACCGATGCTGGATATGTTGTTGATGGCGACAACCGCTGGAGTTATGGCGAACTGGTTGAGCATGCGGCAACTTTAGACGTTCCTGAAAACTACACACTTCGTGCAAAAGGTGATCGTAAGTTTATTGGTAAGGCAATGCCTCGTCATGATTTACCCGACAAAATATTTCTTGAAACACAATACGGTATCGATCGCCATGTGGAAGGGATGCGCTATGCAGCTATTGCACACAGCGGTGTCTTTGGCGCTAATGTCGCCACTATTGATAACTTAGCTGAAATTACCTCGATGCGGGGTGTGCTGGGTGTTGAAAATATGGGGCTATCCGTTGCTGTTATCGCTAATAATCCTTGGCGAGCAGAGCAAGCGATAAAAGCCTTAAAAATTACGGCAGCATCCCATAAAAATAGTGATTTAAGTTCAGCAAGTATTGAAAACTTTCAACGTGAGAGTTTACAAGGAGAATTAAGTGATGCCCACAATATTGGCGATGTAGCGTCTGTGTTAGGCGGTAGCGGTGAAACAGTTGAAGCTGAATTTTGGGTGCCTTATTTAGCACATGCTACTATGGAACCGATGAATGCGAGCGCTTGGCTAGAAGGCGATAAGCTTCATGTTGCTGCGGGTGTGCAAAATCCACTTTACGCTCGTGTTCATGCGGCAAAAGTCGCTAATATGGACGTAGAAGATGTTGTTTTTCATGCTCATTCAATGGGAGGAGGCTTTGGTCGTCGTGTCGGTTTTAGCATGAGTGAAGACAATCCAATAATGTGGATTGATGAAGTCGTCACTTTAGTAAAAAAATACAAGTTTCCTATTAAACTCACTTGGTCACGTGAGGCAGACACGAGACAAGATGTTTATCGACCGGCAGTTCTGGCAAAATTTTCAGCACAGCTTGACGAAAACGCTAAACCACGTTACTGGCTATCGGCAAGCTATGGCAGCGAAGGTGGTGCGCCAGCCTCTATGCCACCTTATAATGTTGATAATATTAAGGTGCAGTTTGCTAATCATCCTTCTCCTGTGCCTATTGGTTTTTGGCGTAGTGTCGAAAATAGCCAACATGCATTTTTCAACGAGAGTTTCATTGATATATTGGCTGAAAAAGCACAGGTTGACCCCATTAAATATCGATTAGCATTGCTCGATAATAACGACGATCATGCAAAATGCTTAAAGGAAGTGGCGCAGCTGTGTAATTGGCAATACGGTGTTAGCTCTGACGGTAAAGCGATGGGCGTTGCGGTACAAAAAAGTTTTGGCACTATGGTTGCTACCGTTGCTGAAGTTTCACTGCAAAATAACCAAGCGCGTGTTCATCGTGTTTGGATAGTGACTGACAGTGGCGTGGTGGTCAACCCAGACTCAGCAATCGCTCAAGTTGAAGGTGGTGTGCTCTTTGGACTAACGGCGGCACTTTATGGGCGTTGTGATATTGAAAGTGGTGGTGTTAAACAAAGCAATTTTCATGATTACCCTATTATTAAAATGGCTGAAGCGCCGATTGTTCAGGTGAAATTGCTTGAAAGTACTAATGAACCCGGTGGTTTGGGTGAGGTTGGCGTACCGACTATTGCCCCAGCAGTTGCAAATGCATTGGCGGTCTTAGGTAAAAGACCAATGCGTTTACCGATTAATGCTTAATATGATAGCCAAAGTATAATGACCTTAATTAAAAACCAGCCTTGTGGCTGGTTTTTAATTAAGAATGGCGCTTAGCAAAAATACTTAACAGAAGAACATTAATAATAAGTGTCTGTGCTTAGTTTATTTAAGGATAAACTCACGCTTAATAATATCTGAGCTCTCGCACCTTGCCCCAAAATACCCGATAAGAAAAGGCGGTATAACTAAATATAACCGGTACCACAATGAAGGTTCCCCATAAGAGAAAACTCAAAGATTCAGGTGCTGCGGCTGTTTCCCAAATAGTCAGCTTGTTAGGCACTATGTACGGAAAAAAACTAAAGGCTAAACCAAAAAAACATAGAGTGAAGATAATCACTGCCGCGACAAAAGGTCGCCAACAGCCTTTGTCATTTATTTTAGGTAGTCGCTTTAGTTGTATTAAGCTAAAAATAAATAACGCAAAGCAAATAGCGGGTAAGGTTAATATCAATAAAGTGTTTGGCCAAGCAAACCATTTTTCATAGACACCTGGGTTAATTAATGGATTAACAAAGGAGACAGCTATAATACCAAGGAAACAAATTAGTCCTGATTTTTTTGCCCAAGCTACCGCTTGTATTTGTAGTTCACCTTCAGTTTTCATAATTAACCAACAAGCACCTATATAGCTATAAGCGGCCGCAACACCAAAGGCACTCAGTAAACTAAAACAATAAGCGGCTACAGTGCTTTCAAAGCCCATAACATACATACCTAACATGTAACCTTGGCTTAAAGCAGCGAGTAACGAGCCTATTTTAAAGACTTTATTCCACGTAGGCTTATGACCAAAGGCCGCCTTAGCACGAAAATCAAAAGCTACACCACGAAGCACTAAACTAATTAATAATACCGCGGTGGGTAAATAGAGCTCTTTAAATATATAACTGTGCGCCGCAGGAAAGGCTATCAACAATAAACCAATCGCTAAGACTAGCCAAGTTTCGTTAGCGTCCCAAAAAGGGCCTATTGAAGCTATCATCGTATCTGCATTATCTGTTTGATCGAGCGGTAGCATAATGCCAACACCTAAATCGTAGCCATCTAAAATGGCATAAAGTAAGATTGAAAGACCCATTAATGAGACAAAAATTAGCGCTAAGGTATTTTCTTCAAACATAACTTATCCCTCGATTGATTTACTAGGTGTGTGAATAACAGGTTTTACTTGTTCATCGATACTGAATTCTTCAAGTTCAATCGCTCGTCCTGCCATCGTAAATAGGGTGTGTAGGTAGGCAACCATAATGACAACATATAAAGTCAAATAAAGTGTAAGTGTAATTCCTACATTTGCTGGTGCTATATCTGTCGCTGCATCTTTTACCGTTAAAATCCCTGTCACTAGCCAAGGTTGTCGGCCAATCTCAGTGACATACCAGCCCGCTAATGTGGCGACCCAACCCGAGAAGCTCATCGCAACCAGTACTTTTAATAGCCAAGGGGGCAATTGTTTTTTACGCCACAATTGAAAACGACTAAACCAAGCGACAATAAACATGAAGAGACCTAAAGCCACCATGATTCTAAAAGCAAAGAACACCGGCGCAACAGGGGGATGGTTACCTTCAAATTCGTTTAGCCCCTTTATTTCGCCATCAAAATCGTGTGTCAAAATAAAGCTGGCCATTTTAGGAACGGCTATTTCAAAATGATTGGTTTTTTGCTCTTCATCAGGAAGTGCAAATAACAACAGCGGTGCTCCTTTTTCGGTATGCCAAATACCTTCCATGGCAGCAATTTTTTGTGGTTGATGTTCTAAGGTATTTAACCCATGCATATCACCTAACAATATCTGTACTGGTGCCAGCACCGCAGCGACTGTTAACGCTATTTTTAGCGTTAATTGTGGCGCTTTTTTGTTATCACCCTTGAGTAGGCGATAGGCACTTATACCCGCAACTAAAAATGCTGCCGTTAAACCAGAGGCAACCAGCATATGAGACAATTTGTAAGGGAATGATGGGTTGAAAATAATAGCAAACCAGTCAACGGGGAATGCGACACCATCGCGCATCTCATGACCTTGAGGCGTTTGCATCCAAGAGTTAAGTGCTAGGATCCAAAATGACGATAAACTGGTACCAAAAGCGACAATTAACGTTGATAATGTATGTACTCGAGCCGAAACTCGATTCATACCAAATAACATAATGCCTAAAAAACCAGCCTCTAGAAAGAAAGCAGTGAGTACTTCATAACCCAATAATGGTCCCGCTATATTACCGACTGTTTCCATAAATTTTGGCCAGTTAGTGCCAAATTGAAACGACATAGTAATACCGGTAACCACACCTATTGCGAAGGTAAGGGCAAAAATTTTGACCCAAAAACGGTAGGCCCGCATCCAGATAGGATCATTGGTTTGGTCAAAGCGTAATTTGAAATAAAACAAAAACCAGCTCAGTGCGATGGTTATTGTTGGAAACAGGATATGAAAGCTAATATTAGCGGCAAACTGGATGCGTGAAAGCATTAAGGTTTCTAACATGATTTACTCCATAAACCCTAGAAAACACGAGTATCATCAACGGGTTTAACGTTTAAAGTGACAATTTTTTATAACATTAATGTGCTAGCTTTAAAAAAGTCAAAGTGACAATTTAGTTTTTATTTAAAAGTTTATCTTTTATATCAATAACTTTACTGACACCGGCACCAAGTTTCATTAATGTATTAAGTTTTTCTGGGCTCATGCTTTGTAGTTCTGCCGCCCAATGGGTAATCGTTTCAAGTAGGTCATGCATCTCATGCATTTTTTGCTGTGCATATTGTTCTTGAGGGTTAGCGGGTTCATCTAAAAGATTATCGCGTAATAGTGACAGGGTAGGGTCAACCTCACGTTTGCGACGTTCTTCAAAGACACGTATTGCCATTTCCCAAATAGACCCAGCCGGTGAGTAATATTCTTTGCGATCTTTGGGTTTATGTTGTACTTGAACTAAGCGCCAAGACTGTAATTCTTTAATACCCATACTGACATTACCGCGAGAAATGTTGAGGGCTTCTGATATTTGTAGCGCAGTGAGTGAATCATTGTGAATAATTAATAAACCATACATTTGACCTACGGTGCGGTTAAAGCCCCAGCGACTGCCCATTTCACCACAGTGCATAACGAACGATTCGATTTTAGCTGTCATAATCATAATTAAGTCTTCTGAACTTTCAGTAATTTCTGAAAGTTTAAACCTTTGTTGATTTAGATCAAGTGTTATTTTGAATATTATGGCTTTTTTTTGATTATTGAGTGAGGTACTCAGCTCGTGATAAAGCAAGGTGTTGTTAAGTGAGGTACCGACAGAAAAATGGGGAAAGTATCAATAAAAACTAGCTTTGGTAGCGACAGACATTTATGAATAAATGCGGCGCAAAAGCACCGCAGTTATTAACTTTTATGGCGATGTGGTTTTAATTGCTTATTTATACTTAGCTTGTAAGTAATCAAATACGGCGCGAATACCAAAAGCTTCACCGCCAAGGGGGCGCCCTGGTAAAGCTCTGATATTAAATGCCATCACGTCAAAGTGAACCCAATCAGTCTCTTTTTTAACAAACTCTTGTAGATATAATGCCGCGGTAATTGCACCACCAAAGGGTATTGCGGCGCAATTGGTCATATCAGCAATAGAGCTTTTCAGTAAATCACCGTATGGGCTATAAAGGGGCATACGCCAGACCGGATCGCTAATTTTGCTGCCCGCTTGGGTAATACCTGCAGCAACTTCATCGCTTGTTGAGAAAAATCCTGGTAATTCTGTGCCTAAAGCAACACGCATTGCGCCAGTTAGGGTTGCAAAATCAATAATTAAATCAGGCTGTTCGGTGTCAGCTTCTGTTAGAGCATCACACAATACTAAGCGACCTTCTGCATCAGTGTTGTGAATTTCAACGGTAATACCTGCGCGTGTAGTAATAACATCACCAGGTCTTATGGCATTGCTCGACACGGCATTTTCTACCGCAGGAATGAGTACTCGTAGATTAATTGGTAGGTTATGCGACATAATTAGTTGAGCTAATCCGAGGACATGTGCAGATCCGCCCATATCTTTTTTCATATTACGCATACCAGCAGCGGGTTTTAAGTCGAGACCTCCACTGTCAAAGCAAACGCCTTTACCCACTAACGTTACTTTTGGGTGATGGCTATTACCCCAAGTTAAGTCAATTAAACGAGGTGCATGCGCACTCGCGCGACCAACGGCATGTATGGTTGGGTAATTTTGTTCGACCAGCTCATCACCAATAATTTGCTGAACTTGGCCGTGATACCTATTAGCCAAGTTTTGCGCACAGTCACCAAGATCTATTGGCATCATATCAGCTGCTGGCGTATTGACTAAGTCACGTACTAAAGTCGTTGCCTCGGCATATTTAATGGCACTGTCGACTATGGTCTGATTATTAACGGCTAAGCAGGGAAGCGGGTCATTATTTTTGTTTTTTGTTACATAACGATCGAATTTATAGGCGCCCATTAGCCATGAAAAACAGATGGCTTGTTGCTGTTCATCTTTCGCATGTAACAAATACTGACCAGGAGGAAGTTGCTTAATTAATTCGCCACAGGCAAAGAAGTGATTGGCATCTTCAACAACAAATACTGCTAGCGACAACTCCCCTTGAGTATTAGGTAATAACGCTAAACCTTCAGCTTTATAATTAGTATTGGCTAACCATGCTTGGTTTTGCTGAGTTTGCTCGCTTAACCAGTCGTTATAGTTATTTTTGTTGATGATAAAAAGTGATGTACCTTTATCGTCGGCACGTAGTAACTGATTCATGAATTTCCTTAGGACGAATTGATTGGTTTTTATGTCTTGCTAGATTGTAACCTAAGCAAGATTAAGTTGAAGTGCTATCGGATGTTTCTGGCCTAATTATAAAGTAATTATTGCGAGCATAGATGTTTGTAAGTGAAATACCCACCGAACCCTTCTGCTTTCAAGGAGAAGAGCGTAGTTTTTGGGAAGGTCAACCAGCCTATGCATCGATGCCACCGTTCTTTCATGCAGAAAAAATTAATGAGCCAATGTTGATGCTCCACGGTAAAGAAGATCCAAATTCAGGTACTTTTCCAATGCAATCAGAACGAATGTTTGCTGCTCTAAAAGGACTTGGCGGTAATGCTCGCTTGGTGATGCTACCACATGAGCAACACGGTTATCGAGCCAGAGAGTCGTTGCTCCATATGCTGTGGGAACAATATTAATGGTTAGATATACATGTGAAAAACCCCACTAATAGCGCTACCCCTGAATAAAATTTATCAGGCGCTTTACCTATCAAATAATCGTTTAAGTAAAAGCCATGTCAACTGCTTATCAGTGAGCATGGCGAATTACTCACCGCAAAATAATGATATTTTAAATTTCAGCAAATCAATAATAAGTTAGCGAATAAGGTTATGTTCATTATGAAAATCTATATAACATAAACTAATGGCGCTCTATTGTTGTTTAATTTATAGGCTGCACCTATAGTTGGTTATTGAACTTAAATGGATTCAATTTGACTTAGCTAGGATAGCGCCTTTCCTTTTTTACTCGGCTGAATCTTCACGTTCGTAAAGTCTATTTAATTTAACATTGACGTCGATATTTGGAGAAAAAAATGAGCGATAAACCCGTCTTAATTTTAATGCATGGCATTGGAATGCACACCTCTGACTCTTTTAAAGAAGACGTTGTTGAGTCAATTAACAATGCATTGGAAAGGTATCCAAGTTATAAAAAACTAAAAATTGAAAATGAATTGATCATTCATAGTATTAGTTATGACCATCTATTTGAGAAGATCCGTAAGGAAATTTCAAGCAGCAGTAAAACAGTTGAACACTTCATTAAAACTCAGCTGGCGGGTGTTGATACGCCTGACTTAATGAATAAATTGATAGGTATTGATGCCAATCTGGGGAGTGATACCTTTGAAAATACTCATGCCTTAGATGTTATCCTATATTTGTCTATATTTGGTGAAAGCGTTAGGGGCTTTGTTATCAAAGAGTTAGTGAGTATATTTGGCCAACACAGTGCAGGTACGACTTATCATTTTTTAACGCATTCTCTTGGCACGTCAGTAATGCATGACTCATTAAATAAACTCTTTCCTGATGAAAAACCGCTCGGTCAACCGCAAATATCTACCTATTGGAGTTTCGCTAATGTTAGCGATTTAGTCACGTGGGCTTCTGGTTTAACTTCACCTTATCAATCTATTGTTAAACCTGGTGTTGGCGGAATAATGAATGAATTTTATAATATCTATCATGAGTGCGACCCTATTGCTTTTGATTTATTTAGACGCTTCGATCCTAAAAATAATGGTAGTTGGATAAGTGAATCAGCGTTTGATAATGCATATCGAAAAATTGTTACTAAAGAATTTAGTCGCAAGAATACCCATTCAATTAAAGGGTACATTGAAGATCCAAAAGTATCTTATCCTTTACTTTATACATTTTTAGATGACTTCGACCCCAGCTCTACTGAGCAAACACAAGCTAATAAGGCATTTAAACATTATCAAGGAGAGCTAAATAAAATTAAAAATTATCAACAAACAGGCGGCTTTACTGCTGACATTAAGGGATTAGTGGCAGCTATCACCGGTTTTATTAGATATTTCAAGGAGGATAAACAATGAAATATTTATTGGCGGCTATTTTACTTGCCTTGATATCTTTATCTTCTTTATCTTCTTTTTCTGAAGAGCTTATTTGTCAAAAACACGACGCTACAAAAGGGAAGGTTTTTATTAATATGTATGAGGGTGTTGATGATATTTCTCTGAAAATATGTAATAAACTTCTTGATGGCTCAGAAGTCGATCAAGCGATGAATGCTTGGTTTATTAATTGGAAGGAAAAACTTTCCTTGCATGTTAAACCGCTAGAAAAAATGGGTGTCGACAGCGATTTTATCATCAACAATGCTTATCAATCGTTAACCACATTGTCGTACCCTAAAAATATTAATGCCTCAAAAAGCACTAAGACAGGAAAATATCATCTAAAGTATAACAATGAAGAAATTGCAGTTTTAGATAATGCTGACTGTAAGGGGTATGGCCCAAAAAACTGTAAGATCCTCTTTGATAATTTGCATAAGGCAATTGTTGCTCCTTTTGAATCTTCTTATAAATATGCCAATTCAAAAGCAGGTATGAATATAGCTTTAAAGAACACTGCATGGTCAAATTATTTTGAAAATTCGCGTTCACAAACGTTTATAGATTTAGCCATTAATACTTGGTATTACCAAGATAAATTAAAAGAAAACCGTTTAGTTCCACCCCCCAATAAACAGTACTTTGCCTTACATCCTTCTATTATTATGCATTACAGTGTCGATGCTGAACATGGCGAACAGATGAAAGAAGCACTTGCTATAGAATGGGCGGGGATTAATTACTGGCAGTTAAAGATACCTTTGGGACTTTCAGTCGTCTCTACCTATGCAGATAGAGTTTCAGTTAAGTCGGTATCTCACGGGGTTATGTTTCACATAAACAATACTTATTCTTTTGGTTTAACGACTAACAGCGAGCAGCAGCATGGTGTTTTTGTTACTTTAGATTTACTGAAATTATTCGAAGATAAAAAGTCTAACTATAAAAACTATCTTAACAACATAAAAGATCTGTAAATTTTAGCCTAGATATTAACGACTTCTATTGGTAATGAAGTCGTTAGTAATATTTAGGATTAACTTATTATTAATAAGGCTGGAGATCAGATAATTTAGCAAAGTAAGTATAACACCCAGGCCGAAAACCCAACTAGATCTACTACTCAAGGCTGAAAGAGAGTCTGCATATTTAAAATGTTCTAATTTAAAATAGACTCGTGTCGCAGCCATAAGAAAGAACACAACACCAAGAAATGGACCTAAACGTTTAAACCAGGAAGACACGCTTTATCCTTAGTGCATTCATAAAGATAGCATGATAGTTTATTACATATTCGCTAACTTAAGCATAGATTAAGGTAGGGAATATCTAATACAAATAACGCTAGCTTTTAATGGTGTTGGCTCATTATAGTTTAAGGATCAGCGAATAAAATGTTAATCAGGCCTTGGTGGCGAAAACCGACCATTTCTTCAGACCCCATTGTTATAATCGGTGGTGGTGCAGGAGGTTTAGAGCTTGCCACTAAACTCGGCAAGTATTTTCGAAAAACCAAACAAAAAGTTATTTTAATCGACCAAAATAGAAAACATGTTTGGAAACCACTTTTACATGAAGTCGCTTCAGGCTCACTTGACGCAGATATAGATTGTGTTGATTATTTATCCCATGGTGCGCGTAATGGTTTTTTGTTTCAGCTAGGTGTAGTTGATGGACTCAACCGAGAATCGAAGCATGTACTTTTAAAACAATTAAATGATCAAGACGGTGCTTTAATATTTCCTGCTCGCCAGGTTAAATACTCATTATTGGTATTTGCGTTAGGGTCTGTAACGAATGACTTTAATACGCTGGGAGCAAAGGAGTACTGTACATTTCTTGATACTTGTGAAAATGCAGAGCGATTCCATACTGAGTTACTTAATGCTTTTTTACGACTTAAAGGGGACGATACGCGCAGCAGTCTCAATATTGCCATTATTGGTGGTGGTGCTACAGGCGTAGAGCTTGCTGCAGAAATAGTAAAAACCTCTGAATTACTGAGAAATTATGGATATGACCATTTATCAAAAAAGAGTCTAGATATTCACATTGTAGAAGCAGGGCCTCGGATCCTTGCTGCACTTCCTGAACGTATAGCGCAAAGTGCACAACAAGAACTAGAGGCGCTTGGTATCACCGTAAATACTAACACCGCGGTTACTGAAGTTACGCCCAACAGTGTAATAACAAAAGATGGCCGTGAAATCGCTAGCAGCATTACTGTTTGGGCGGGGGGCATAAAGGGACCTGATTTTATGCAAGCTATTGGCGGTTTGGAAAGCGCAAAGAACAATCAATTACTGGTTAATCCATTCCTGCAAACTCCCTTAGACACCGATATATTTGCCCTTGGCGACTGCGCCTCATGCACGACATTAAAAGGGATAAAAGTTCCCCCTAGGGCGCAAGCAGCGCATCAAATGGCATCGACTGTCTTTACCAATATTATTGCTAAATTAGCATTGAAACCCTTAGTCGCTTATGAATATATCGATTATGGTTCCTTGGTGTCATTATCATCTTATACGGCAGTAGGCAGCCTAATGGGAAACATTAATCAACGCAGTATGTTCATCGAAGGTAAGTTGGCAAGACTGGTTTATATTGGGTTATACCGCATGCACCAAGTGACACTTTTTGGTGTGCTTAAAACCTTACTCATAGTCCTTGTTGGTAGGGTTAATAGAGCGTTAAGGCCTAACCTGAAATTACATTAACTGGTGGGTGGTGAAGATGATTGATAAAGATTTTCAGTCTCTATAGGCTTTACACCTATTTATTACCGCCATACATCAAAAAAATAATATTATCCCATTGATCAATGGGGTTAAATAAGCAGATTAGAAATATAGTAGGATATTTAAAAAATGACTTCAGCTCAAAAATTTTACTGGCAAGTTTTAACCCTAGGTAACATCAGTAGCTTTATCTTACTTTATACTATTGCTGGTTGGTTCCCTGGTTTTTTGGTGTTTTTTACCCTGACCTATTCAATAGTAGGTGCATATGATCTTACCCTAAGTAAACATACCTTAAATAGACTGTATCCTGTTCTTGCTTACTTTCGTTACTTCTTTGAATCAATACGAACAGAAGTTCAACAGTATTTTATTGCAAATAACACCGAAGAAATGCCTTTTAATCGCGAACAAAGAGATCTGGTTTATCGACGTGCAAAGTCGGTAACAGACACCATTCCCTTTGGCACTCAACGAGATTTAATGCAAACTAACTATCAAAGTATATGGCACTCGCTAGCACCAAAAACAATAAAGGATGAATCTAAGCACGTTTCAGTTGGCGGGCGACAATGTTCAAAACCCTATAAAGCGTCAAGATTAAATATATCAGCAATGAGTTATGGCTCTTTAAGTGCAGAAGCTATTGAAGCAATGAATCTAGGCGCAGGTGCAGGTGGCTTTTATCATAATACTGGCGAAGGTGGTGTTAGCCCTTATCATTTAAAGCATGGTGGAGACTTGGTTTGGCAAATAGGTACGGGGCTTTTTGGCTGTCGAAATGAATATGGCCGTTTCAATCCTGTGATGTTTGCTAAAACGGCTCAATTAGCACAAGTAAAAATGATTGAAATAAAGTTGTCGCAGGGTGCTAAGCCTGGTCATGGTGGCGTACTTCCTAAAGCTAAGATAACAGATGAAATCGCGCAGATCAGAGGTGTTAGTAAAGAAGAAGATTGTGTTTCTCCGGCGATTAACCCTGAATGCAATAGCCCATTTGAATTACTGTCATTTGTTAGCCAACTTAGAGAGTTAAGTGGTGGCAAGCCCATTGGTATCAAACTTTGTGTTGGTAACCCCGCTGAATTTTTATGTCTTGGCAAAGCCATGTTGGAAAGTAACATATACCTTGATTTTATTACGGTTGATGGCGCAGAAGGAGGCACAGGCGCTGCACCCGTGGAATTTAGTAACAGACTTGGTATGACCTGCTTGGAAGGAACCTATTTTGTTCATCAGGCACTTGTTGGATTAGGACTACGTAAACAGATACGGGTGATTTCAGCCGGTAAAACAGCTTCGGGTTTTGACATGCTTAATAAGGTTGCCTTTGGTGCTGATATTGTTAACGCGGCCCGAACATTTATGATGTCATTGGGCTGTATTCAATCTAGGCAATGTGACACCAATATGTGCCCAACGGGGGTCGCCACACAAGATAAAAATCGCTCTAAAGCCATCGATATAGAAGTAAAAGGCAAACGTGTAACCTCATTTCATCATCACACCCTAAATAGCTTCTTTGAATTATTGGGAAGCATGGGACTAGATGATGTCTCGCAGTTAACTTACAACATGATAAAACGTAGAACACCAAACGGCATGTTAGAATCTAATACCCACACAGTACCTGAACTGACTGAGAGTCAGTTAACGCAAGAAAATATTACTGGGATGTGGTTAACATGGTGGAATCAAGCCTCTAGCGATACTTTTTATGTTAATGATATTGCGCCTTTGGTACCACCTGAATTAGCCGTTAAGCAAATTTCTTAATGATTACTTGAGCGTTGCGCAATACTATTTTATTGTTATCTCTGAGGTTGAGAACCGTTTAATTATCAATGAATATTGACCATTAAAGCTCTAATATCGTGGTTCATATTATGAGCCACGATATTAGGATAGAACGTCTGCTTCATTAATAAAATAGACGGTCGTATTGATAATTACCTTAATATTTTTAATGGTTAAAAGCGGCCAAAAGACTTTTAGTATTGATAAGTCAAAAGTAGCGGGGCACTAACGACCTACTTTACCTTTAACAAGTGGCTTAAAAGAAAGCACACTATATTGCCCTTGGCTGTCATCTTTACCATTGTTGAGTATTGGCGAACGGTGAAGTTTATTAACGGTAACGTAAATTTTATCATCGTCTCCGTAACTAAAACCATCAGGCCACACAAGACGTTCATCTTTAAATAACACTTGGTAATCGCCACTAGGTTTAACCACACCAATAGCGCCGTTAGTAATATCGGTGACATATATATTGCCGCCACCATCGACAATAATACCATCAGAAATAGGCTTAGTACCGTAGTGCTGTACTTTTTCCTCTAGCTCTTTACTTGATAGACTTTCATTTATAATTGCGCTTGTGGCAACACGATATACCGATGTGCCCGACATGGAGCCAAAGTATAACCAGTCTTCATTGGGCTCAAGAGTGATTGGGTTTACACCCAAACGCGCAGCTTGCCCGCCAATTTTCATTGTGCGACCCTCAATAACTATGTCGATGTTTTCAGCACGAGTATAATGGCTGTCTTGCAGTATTCTTCGTGCGGCACCTGTTTTAAGGTTAACAGCAATAATTGCGGCTTGACTACCTTGTGCCGTGTCAGCAATATAAATATAGCCATTTTTGTTATCAACGGCTAAGTCGTTTAGAAACGACGTGTCTGTAATCGTTGGCTTTGCTAAATAAATAATTTTATCAAGCTGCTCACTTTTAGTATCCCAACCCACTAATCGCCCCGCATGATCAGGACCCGACGTATCTAGCATCCATAACACACCCTCGGCTGATACATTAATACCCAGAACACCGTAAAAACCTTTACCATTATTGTAAGCATATGCCCATTCTTCATTAGGATAAGGTTTTGTGGTGCCGTCTGGCATAAGCTCCATGATCTTTTGCTTTTGTCCATAAAATCCATGTATCGACAAAAACTTTCTTCCCGATGGCGTAATAGCAATGTTACCCGGTGGATGTTGTGCATCGAATGTAGCGACTGTGTGAAGCTCACTGTTATTGGCTAATGTCGTCGCTGTAGTGAGTAATGCTATGCTATAAGCTATTACTGAAAGTAATTTTTTCATTTTTATACCTATTATTAAGTTATTAAGTTATTAATAATTATACTTAATCGTCTTAGAGAGTCTCTTACATTTCTAGGACTGCTTTTAAAAACCTTCTAAAACAATTTTTCCAATCGATTGTCCTGATTCAAGTATTTTATGGGCCGCTCTTAGGTTTTTAGCGTTAATGGTTCCTAAGTTTTTACCGACCGTAGTTTGGATATATCCTTGGTCAATCAAGTCTGCAATTTTGTTAAGTAAGCGATGTTGCTCATTGATATCTGTTGTTTTGAACATTGAACGTGTAAACATAAACTCCCAGTGCAGGGATAAACTTTTAAATTTAAGTTTACTGATATCAAGCGACTTAGGATCGTCAATTAAGGCTATCTTTCCCATTGGAGCTAACAGTTCAACAAAGCTATCTAAATAGGAGTCAGTATGCGTTAAACTAGCAACGTGTGTTACTTGCCCTATAGCTAATTGTTCAATTTGTTCTACTAGTGATTTGGAGTGATCGATAACATAATCTGCCCCCAGTTTTTTTACCCATTTTGCAGAACTATCTCGTGACGCCGTAGCAATGACAGTTGCGCCTGTTAGTGCACTTGCTAACTGAACTAAAATCGAACCGACACCTCCCGCCGCGCCAACAATTAAAATTATATCGTTTGATTTTTTCTTTATCTCAGGATGTTGTTGTTTGATTAATAAGCGTTCAAACAATAATTCCCAAGCAGTAATCGCGGTTAATGGTAATGCAGCGGCTTCGCCATCTGATAAACTTTTTGGCTTATGACCGACGATGCGCTCATCAACTAATTGATATTCCGCGTTACTTCCTTGGCGATTTAAATCTCCGGCATAAAAGACTTTATCCCCAGGTTTAAAGTGGCTCACTGACTCACCTATGGCCACGACTTCACCAACAGCGTCCCAACCAAGCACTTTGTATTCATCGTTCTCTGCTGCAACATTTTGACGGATTTTGTAATCTACAGGGTTAACAGCGATAGACATAACCTGTACTAATAAGTCATGTCCTGAAGCTGTAGGTTGCGATAGTTCGATGTCTATTAATGATTTAGGATTACTGATCGGTAATGATTGTATGTAGCCAACTGCTTTCATGGTTTTTCTCCAAAGCTTTAAAATGGTTAATTACGGGGAGTTAACGTTAATTGTTATGGTGATTATAATGATATGACTTGATCGCTCAAATAGAAACAGCATAATGATAGAATCTTTATCAAATTATTTTTGACAATCATGCTATTAGAAGATCTTAATGTTATCTTAAAAGTTGCCGAATTTCGCAGTATTACTGCAGCGGCAGAGAGTTTAGACATGCATACAGCAACAGCTAGTGCAGCAATAAAAAGGGTTGAACGTGCGCTTGGCGTTGATCTGTTTATACGAACGACTCGAAGCTTAAGGCTCTCTGTTGCAGGTGAAAGGTATATTCCAAATTGTCAGCAAGCATTGCAAATGCTTGACGTAGCTAAGCAAAATGTTAAAGATGATTTAGACATTATTGATGGTGAATTAAGAATTTCTATCCCCTCAGATTTAGGTCGGAATTTAGTATTACCTTGGCTTGATGAATTTATGGAAGAGCACACAGGGATCAGTGTTAAATTACATGTCAGTGATAGCAATATTGATTTCTATAGGGATCCCGTTGATATTGCCTTGCGCTATGGTTCACCAAATGATGCCAACCTTTACGGTTTTAAAATCTGTAATGTACCACGAGTTATTTGTGCAACACCTCAGTACCTAGAAGCGCATGGTATACCCAAGCATCCTAATGATTTGACCACACATAACGGTCTTCTATATAAGTTACATGACATTGTTCATGATGTATGGGAATTCTCTTATAAAAGTGAGTTTATTAAAGTCAAAATGAAAAGTAATCGCGTTTCAAACGATGCTGACCTAGTCAGGCGTTGGTGTGTAAGTGGTAAGGGAATAGCTGTAAAATCTAGTTTAGATATGTCATATGACTTGCTGAGTAACCAACTTGTGACACTATTAACTGGCTTTGTCCCTAAGCCAACAGAATTATGGATTATTTGCCCAAGTAGACAGACCATTACTCCGGCAGTTCGCCTGCTTAGAGAACACTTAAAAATAAAGTGTAACTATGTTCTTACTCAACTTATAAACAAAGGTATTTTAGCTCAAGCGGATGTCTACTAATTGAGCATTCTATTTGATTTAAATGAGCGATTTTATTGATTTGAGGTTTGATGGTAATCCTCAATGCTTTAGAGGCTAGTGACGACAATGTAGTATTCTTGTGTATAAATAGGTGAAATACCAACGGCAGTAATAAGCTTGCAGGAGAGCTTTTTAGCTAAAAATAATTTCCTATGATTGGCAATAACGTCATCCGTCACTCAATTATATTAACATGACTTTAGTGCCTGTTATTGACGTAATGAACTGAAAAGCTTAATGTCTTCTTTGACTACTGAGCTGTCAAGTATGGAATACATTTAACGTAATAAAAAGGACATCGATGAAACATCTTTTATTAACTATATTAACCACTACTTTAATCGTGCTTAGCGCTTGTGGCGGCGGTGCTGATAAAAAAACACCAGAGATTAATATATTGCCACCGGTTGAGGAAGGCTTCACCTTACAAAATATTCGCTTTGATTCAAGAGATTATTATGAAGGAGAGCAGGTTACTGTTACAGAAGGTACTCGCTTTGAAGTTCAGTGGGTATCACCGACTTCTGCAGCCTACAGAATAGATTTATACTTATCGATTAATGGCGACGTATATTCTGACGATAATAAAATAGCCGGGCTTAAATGTGGTAGCGCTTCTTTCTCACTCTGCCCAAACGCAACAGGTGAAGTTCAATGTGTAATTGATGACAACAGCTTATCTTGCTCTTTTGGAAACAAATCTGTAGGAAGCGAGTCTTTTCAAGATAATGACCTATCAAGCTTAAGGTTTATTATAAGAGGTTGTGATGCCCTCAGTAACTGTGATGTAAAAACGTTTAATTTGTCAGTACAAAATAATATGGGTAATTAAAATCAACGTTTATTAAAACCGCTCTCAAAGGTAGATATCAACAGGCAGAAAATAGATGTTTCACCTAATCCAAGCCCACCAATAACTGCCAGCAAGGCTACCATAGATGTCGTTCATCATAAAAAGGCTAATGCTACTTTTGTCTGCTTATCTGACAAACTAGGCATTATAATTAATAATCTCTTAAACAGTTTATAGTACCGACTTAATAGATAACTCGTACGAAGTTGCCTATGATTGTTCACATATCATGAATAAACTCTTATAATACTCTGCGTATGGTTTTTAAGGGTTTTTATGTTTAAAGCAGTGTTAAGAATGTTTATTATAGCAATGATGCTTGTTGCCTTCGTTGGGCAAGCAATTAGCTTTAATACTGCTATGTCTTGTGAAAATTCAGAAAAATCTCTTTCTTTTGACACCAGCGAAAAAGTAAAACATTACGGTTTAAATACAGCTAGTAAAGCTAACCCAAAAGACTGCTGTGGTATCGAATGTTGCGATGTTAATTGTACTTGTATTGTTAATGCATGTTCATCAACTGTATATTTTAATACTGTCGTTCACTCAGCTAAAATAACTATCTTAGCTGAAGCTTTTTATATGCAACAATTTGAGCAGCTTAAATCTATTTCTCCCTTGCTCTATCGGCCTCCTATTTTTACCTCATAAAAACTTAGAATAACAAAGATTGTACAACTCATCACTTTTCAAGTTAATTAGCGCCCTTGTGCTGAATTATTATCAAGTAATACCTGAGGTAAAAATGTTTAAAATATCATTAAAAACGGCAGTAGCCATGCTGTTAATCCCTGCGTTTTCTTACGCGAATGAAAATAACAATGAAGATGAACACGACAAAGAACACCATGAACATAACGATAACAAAATTGAAAAAATTCAAGTAAGCGCTTCTCGTTTAGGTCGTATCGTTACTGAATCGGCAACACGAACCGAAATTATTAATGGGGAAGAAATACAAGAAAAAGCGCTAATGCGTCCAGGGAATATCTCCATGTTAGTGGCTGAAACGGGTGGCGTTAGAGTGCAAACTACCTCGCCTGCGTTAGGAAGTTCCAACATTCGACTGCAAGGAATGTATGGTCGTTACACACAGCTCTTAAGTGATGGTTTACCCTTATACGGTGGTCAAACCGCTTCAATTGGCCTGTTGCAAATTCCACCTACAGACCTTGCAAATGTTGAAATAATTAAAGGGTCTGCTTCTTCTCTTTATGGTGGCTCAGCACTTGGAGGAGTGATTAATCTAATTTCACGCACACCTTCAGATGTTTATGAGGGCGAAGTGTTACTTAATGCTACGTCTAAAAATGGTCAAGATATCACTTCATACTTTGCCGCTCCTTTAACTAGCGCTTTAAGTGCATCGATTACTGCTGGAGTTCATCATCAAGAAGAGCAAGACTTAGATAACGATGGCTGGATTGATTTGGCTGGCTACGAAAGGCACAGTGTCCGACCTCGTTTCTATTGGCAGCAAGATAATGGTGCAAACCTTTACGTTACCTTGGGTGCAATGAAAGAACAAAGAGATGGTGGTACTTTAGGTGACGCTACTTTACCTGATGGTAATAGTTTTCCTCAAACACAGGGTACGCTTAGAACCGATGTTGGTTTCATATATGACCGCCCATTGGGGCAGGTGATGACTATTAATGTCCGTGGCTCGGCAATGAAACAAGACCACGAGCATGAATTTGGTCCTGTTCAAGAGGATGATAGCCATACAAGCAGCCTGATTGAGTCGAGTTTGTCAGGGTATTCTGATAAAGCGGCATGGCTAGTTGGCTTAGCACTACAGTCTGAAAAGTTCGAATCTGATACCTTTTCTGAATTTAATTATTCCTATCAAGTGCCGGGACTATTTTCGCAACTAGATTATGAAGTCAGTGATGATATTTCTATGTCGCTTAGTGCACGTGCTGATTGGCATAATGAATACGGAACACAAGTAAGCCCGCGAATTTCATTATTATACAACCAAGAAAGCTGGTCGGTTAGAGGGGCATATGGGCAAGGTTTTTTCGCACCAAGTCCTTTTATTGAAGATATTGATGAAGCCGGTTTATCTCGACTTGCGCCGCTAGAGAGTCTTGATGAGGAGCGAGCATCTACCGCATCTATAGATTTTAGCTATGTGCTGGGCAGTGTAGAAACTAGCCTAACATTATTTGCGTCAGATATTGATAACGTTACTGAGTTAGCTGTGATTAATAGTGATGATGCTTCAAGAAAGCAAGTTCTTATCGTCAATGCTGCTGGCGAAAGTAACATTAACGGTGCTGAATTATTACTACGCTATCGCTGGCAAGATATTAAATTTACCGGTAGCTATCTATACATAGACGCCACTAAAGAAAGAGATCCGCAATTTGGCCGAGTACCCTTAGCGTTAACCCCTAAACATTCGGCTGGTCTTGTTGTAATGTGGGAAGAACATGGTAGTCATATGGTAGGATTTGAAGCTTACTATACGGGTACACAACAACTTGAAAACAACCCATATCGAGAGCGAAGCAGCCCTTATTGGCACTTAGGGCTGCTGGGTCAAATTACCATCGGACAAGTAAGTTTTTTTGTTAATGCTGAAAACTTGTTAAATGTGCGACAAACAAAGGATGACTCTTTAGTATTACCCGAACAAGCACCTAGCGGTCGATGGACAACCAACATTTGGTCAAGAAACGATGGTTTTACTGTTAATGCTGGTTTACGTTTTAAATTTGGCGGTTAAAACCATACTATATTAGTATAACGATTTGTTGGATTGACCATATTGTATTAAGTGTTTTTAGAGGGGATACCGGCAGTTTTAGCTGTCCCCTGATTCGAATAACGGGTGCTTTGGTGATCTTAAATGAGCTATTAGGGGCTTCTAATGGCTAGCGTTTAGTTCTCATCGTCACCCTAAACCCTAAATAGGGATTAGGGTGCTAAGTTTATCAGTCTCACTCAGCCACAACTGAGATAAAGAATGTAAAACCTCAAGTCTATAATGTAACATTAGTCAGCGTTAACAGGTTACTCGATTAACCCATCAAAAAAATGCTCATAATGAAGATTAACTATTTAGGGATCTTTAGTTTAAATTTTGATTGTTTAACATGAGACTGTCTCTTTGATATTCAGCGCCAGTTAGGCGCTATTTATTTAAATAAGCGATAAGGTTATTGATTGTAATGAAGTTCAATGACTAGTTAACATAAAACTCTATATACTATAATCTAAGAGGATTAGTACCAAGTGGTCAATTTGTATTTAGGATTGTGATGAAAGTTAAGTTGAAGTCTGACGAAAAAATTAAAAAAATTAGCGATAAAGAAATATACCAAGAAATTTTTGATGCAATATTATCGTTTCGTTTACGCCCTGGTACTCGGCTGACTGAAGAAAATTTATCAAAAATATTCAATGTGGGTCGTACAACGATTCGTAGTGCTTTACTGCGACTTTCTCAAGACCATATTATTGAAATTCAACCGAACAAAGGGGCATTTATCGCAAGTCCGACCGTTAAACAAGGTAAAGATATTCTTGAAGCTCGAAAATTAATTGAAGTAGAGATTGTTAAAGATGTCATTAAGCATGCAACGCATAGTGACTTCGACTTATTGAAAAAAATAGTTAAATCAGAAGAAAATAATATCAAACGTGAACATATGGTTGAAGGTATTCAACTCGGTGGCGACTTCCATTTGATGCTGGCGAAGATATCAAAAAACACCACGCTTGAGCGCATTCTGACAACCTTAATACCGCAAACCTCTTTAGTGATTGTACTGTATGAAAACCCTGATGCGCCTAAATGCTCGCATTTTGAACACTTCGAGCTTATCGACGTAATGGAAAAAGGTCAGGTTGAAAAAGCTACAGCACTTATGTATCAACATATTCATAGTATTGAGACGCGTTTAAATTTAGATGAAAAAGAATTTACTAACGATTTAGTTGATATATTTAAAAAACGTTAATGCGTTAACGGTTAGGTCTTTGGTTAAAATATGGCAATAATAAAAATTTCTGATGATGATTTAGTCAATACACAACAAAAAGCTAGGTTATTAAACAAAAATAAAATAATAAAAGCTGCTGAACAAGAATTTAAGAAATATGGCTTTAATGGTGCGTCCATTGCGCGTATTGCTGAAACGGCAATGTTACCCAGAAGTAACATTCATTATTATTTCACGAATAAACTCGCGCTTTATGGTGCGGTGTTAACTAATATTATCAATTTATGGAATCAAGCTTTTGCTGATATAAAGCCCAATGATGACCCAGCAAAAGCAATTGCAAGCTACATAGATGCGAAAATAGAGTATTCAAGAACTAATCCTACTCCTTCAATTATTTTTGCTAGTGAGTTACTGCATGGCGCGCCTTATTTAAGTCAATATTTGAAAACAGATTTTAAACAGTGGATCACTGACAAAGCTAACATCATTCAATCATGGCAAGCGCAAGGTAAGTTAGATGAGCAAATATCAGCTTACCATTTGTTGTTTACTATTTGGGGGGCAACTCAACATTATGCTAATTTTTCAGTTGAGATTGAAGCTGCTTTAGATAGGCCGCTGACCAATAGCGACTTTGATGATGCTAAAAGAACGATAAAACATATCATTTTAAAAGGTTGTGGTATGCAGCTTGTTGAGAAGCGCTAACAATAGATATAACTCTTATAATTTCAATCCCTTCCTGTAGAAAAATCACCAATATTTTTAAAAACATAAAGTCATTGTAATTTTTTGGCTTTGTTTATGGGCAAAAATACTTGTTTGTACTGATGGTTAATTGTAAACAAGATTGTTGACAATGTTGTTTTTGTTTCATATGCTAAGTTGATGTTTAGTAATGAATGTAAATTACACAACACAACACAAGCCTTAAGCTATAGTTAGGTTGGCAAATTAAGCCGCGCTATAAATGCAATATAAATTCTTTAGAAGGGTCAGAAATTTGGAAGCGTATTTGTTCGATGTATTAAATTTTTTAGTGCGAAGTTTTCATATCATTACCGGCATAGCTTGGATCGGCGCATCATTTTATTTTGTTATGCTAGATAATTCATTACATACACCTAAAAATCCTGCAGACACCAAAAATGGTGTTTTTGGTGAGTTATGGGCGGTACACGGTGGTGGTTTTTATCATTCGCAAAAATACATGTTGGGTCCCAAAAACCAACCTTTAGACGATAATCTTCATTGGTCTAAATGGGAAGCATATACAACGTGGATCAGCGGTTTCTTTTTGATGGCTATTGTCTACTGGTATGGCGCTGATATTTACCTTATTGATACAAGTGTTGCTGATATATCGCAAAGCACAGCCATTGCAATTAGCTTAGGCTTTATGTTTGGTGGCTACATTATTTACGATTTCTTATGTAAATCTGCTTTAGCTAAAAACGATTTAGTTTTAGGTGTTGTGATTTTTGCACTTGTCTCTACCGCCGCTTATGCATTAACACACATATTTAGTGGTCGTGGCGCTTTTATGACCTTTGGTGCCATGTTAGGTACTATTATGGCAGCTAGCGTATTCTTTGTTATTATTCCTGGCCAAAAGAAAATGGTCGAAAGGCTCATCGCAGGCGAGAAAGTTGACGCCGCCCCGGGAATAGCAGGCAAACAGCGTTCTGTTCATAACACTTATTTTACCTTACCTGTTGTCTTTGTGATGATAAGTAATCACTATGCCATGACCTATAACCATGAGTATAACTGGTTAATATTAATGGGTATTTCAATGGCAGGTGCCTTAATACGGGTGTTCTTTGTTTCGCGTCACACGCCAGGAAAACCACTAACAGGAGCGTTAGTTACTGCTGTAGTTATTATGGTCGTCGTTATCTGGGCTATGGCGCCTAAGTCAATCGTGGCGAACACTGATTCAACAGCCTCACCAGTAGAATTCTCTCAAGTTCAAGCCATTATTAAACAGCGTTGTTCATCTTGTCATGCAGACAAACCTACACAAGCTGGTTTTGCCGCTGCGCCTAAAGGCTTTATTTATGACACACCTGAACAAATTAAAGCGCAAGCCACTCAAATTTATCAGCAAGCCGTAGTCCTTAAAGCTATGCCTATAGGTAACTTAACCAAAATTACCGACTCAGAGCGGAAGTTAATTGCACTGTGGTATCAACAACGTCAAACAACAAAAGAGTAATGTAACCTTTACTTTATACAACTAAATAATCATGGAATAAAAAGTTACAACAAAACATAAACCGAGAAGATAAATGAACATGATAACCACAGTTATTAGTGCTGCATCTTTTCTATTTCTTGGTTTGAGTTCGGCTACAACACAAGCTGCTACTTTTAATACATTTAAAGTAGCAGGCTTATATGGCACAGGACATAATAAACGAAGCACTGATGGCAATGAAGCAACGTTCACTATTGCAAATGCAACAGGCTTTACGTGGGATGATAGCTATTTTTTGCCGATGTAGCCCATGTCAGTGATGCAAATTCAACAGGTTGTACACATCTCGAGTTTGCTCCTAGCTATCGCCTCTAACAAGTCACCTCCAAGATAATAAAAATGGCAGGTGACTCTGTTTCTAGTGCAAATTTACAGGTTTTTGTAACCCATGAACAACAAGACTTTAATTTTCATGCAGGAATTTGGCACATGGCCTTAATTTTAGAAAAAGACCGACTTTTTTCGTCTTTGATAGGGCCGGTGCTGGCAAACATTGTAATGAACTTACTTTAGAAAACGAAACTATTGAGTTGACATTAGCATGAGTAAAATAGATATGAATAACTACCCTCGAGACATGAAAGGATACGGAGAGCATGCACCTAAGGTTACTTGGCCAAATAAGGCAAAAGTGGCGGTGCAATTTGTGATCAACTATGAAGAAGGAGCCGAGAATTGCATTTTACATGGTGATAATGCCTCGGAAACTTTTCTATCAGAAATCATTGGCGCACAACCGTTTGTTAACGAACGACATATGAACATGGAGTCTTTTTATGAATATGGCAGCCGTGCAGGTTTTTGGCGATTACATCGTTTATTTTCTCAGCGAGGCTTACCTGTAACTGTTTTTGGTGTCGCGATGGCGATGCAACGTAACCCTGAAGCAGTTGAAGCGATGTTAAAAGCAGATTGGGAAATTGCGAGTCATGGATACAGGTGGATAGACTATCAAAATGTACCGATTGAAACCGAGCGTGAACATTTAAAAAAAGCGATAGCTATTCACAAAGAAATGACAGGACAAAAACCTAAAGGTTGGTATCTTGGCCGCATGAGTGAAAATACTCGACAGTTGGTCATGGAAGAAGGCTCTTTTTTATACGATGCTGATAGTTATGCTGATGATTTACCTTATTATGTAAAAGGTAAAGAAAAGCCACATTTAATTGTCCCTTATAGTTTAGATGCCAATGATATGCGTTTTGCTAGTCCGCAAGGTTTTAATTCAGGTGAACAGTTTTATTGTTATTTAAAAGATACTTTTGATACCTTGTATGCTGAAGGGGCTGATGCGCCAAAAATGATGTCTATTGGTTTGCATTGCCGCATTATTGGCCGACCAGGTCGTTTTGCAAGTCTGGTTAAGTTCCTAGATTATATTGGAAAATATAATGATGTCTGGGTGTGTAGGAGACAAGATATTGCAGAGCATTGGTTAGCAAACCATAAAGCAGAATAAGTAGTAAGTAGCTAAAATTATTGCAATAACAAACAATTAGCAAACCATAAAGCAGAATAAGTAGTAAGCAGCTAAAATTATTGCAATGACAAACGATTAGCAAACCATAAAGCAGAATAAGTAGTAGCAAGTACCTAGTGATACTGCAACAACACCAAGAGCCTTAATTGAAAAGGTTTGACTGGTGTTGTTGTTAACAGATTGAGCATAGGGTAAAAATATTACAATGCCCCCCTCAAAAGAAGTAAGTTGAAACAAAGATTACACTAGCAGTAAAACCAAAATATTCTGTTCTTCTAACCGCCAAAAAAGGCATGGTTAACGCACCCAAAATGCCAAGATGAGTTGGAATACGATTTAAAAATGGTGGTTTATCTTGTTGGTCACCTTTATTTGCAAAGTAGTCTGCCACATGGAGCATGATAACGTATTCTCCAACTTCAATTTTGGTGTCGCCAAGTAATCACTCGTTTTTTCATCCGTCAGTATTGATTATCACTGCTAGTAAACGGACGATTAATCTAGATTTTTTATACACATTACTCGCTTTATAGGTCAACTTTTCGATAAATACAGGTGATCTTGAGATGATTATTAAGGTGTTTTATTAAGCATAAATATTGTTTGATGTTAATAGAGTTGACTCAAAGATAGGTTGTCAACAATTATGTATGCAATCTATCGTCTTTATTGACAGGTATTGTGAATTTGTATACATTCATCAGCATTGCAGCTTTAGATAAAGACGCTTATCAGCGCAGACCTCAACAGATAATTAACATAACAATCAAAGTATAATTAAGGAATAAGTGGTTAAGGAAATGACAATATATCAACAGAAAAACTTGCTAAAAGTAGATATTGATTTAGTAAAATTCATAGAAGAAGAGGTTTTACTCGGCTTAAACATCTCTGCTGATAATTTTTGGAAATCCTTATCAACAATCACTCATCAATTAGGGCCTGAGAATAGAGCCTTATTAGTAAAACGCACTCAATTTCAGGAACAACTTGATGATTGGAATCTCGCGCATCAAGATAATTTTGATATTGAGGAATATAAACAATTTCTTTTTGATATAGGCTATTTAAGCCCTGAAGGTGATGACTTTCTTATCACCACAAACAACGTAGATAGTGAAGTAAGCTCACAAGCAGGACCACAACTTGTTGTTCCCGCCGCCAACGCTAGATTTGCATTAAATGCCGCTAATGCTCGCTGGGGAAGTTTATACGATGCCCTTTATGGAACTGATGTCATTAGTGGTGAAGATGGCGCTGAGAAAAAAGCAACGCATAATCCTATTAGAGCAGCAAAAGTAGTCGCTTACGGTCGTGAATTTTTAGATGATCACTTTCCACTCGTCAACGGCTCACATCATCAGTCATGTGCTTATACTATTGACAATAAAAAGCTTTTAGTCACTTTAGTTGATGGTCGTACTTCACTATTAAAAAATACTGAACAATTTATTGGCTTTCAGGGGGATAAGAATAAGCTCAGCTCAGTTTTACTTAACCATCATGATTTACGTGTGGCGATAGAAATAGATGCAAGCTCAGCTATTGGTAAAACAGACGCTGCAGATATAAAAGATATTACTTTAGAATCAGCATTAACCACAATACAAGACTTTGAAGATTCGGTAGTTGCAGTAGACGCCAAAGAAAAAATTCATGTTTATCGTAATTGGTTAGGGCTAATGAAAGGTGACTTAAGTGAAACTATTGATAAAGCCGGTAAAATAACTCAGCGAGTATTAAAAGCTGATAAAATTTATCAGGACCTTAACGGTGGCAACTTGAATTTGCCAGGACGCAGTTTATTATTCTGTCGAAATGTTGGCCACTTAATGACTAACGCTGCAATACTCGATCAAGAGGGCTTCGAAATTCAAGAGGGCATCATGGACGCCATGATAAGCACCTTAATAGCCTTACACGATTTACAAAAAAATAGTATTCACCGTAACTCAAGAAAGGGTAGTGTCTATATTGTAAAGCCTAAAATGCATGGCCCTGATGAAGTGGCTTTTGCTAATAAACTCTTTAATGCTGTTGAAGATGGTTTAAGTCTTGATAGATATACCATTAAAATTGGGGTAATGGACGAAGAACGTCGCACAACAGTCAACCTGAAAGAGTGTATTAGAGCCGTAAAAAATCGCGTTGTATTTATTAATACTGGTTTTTTAGATAGAACGGGCGATGAAATACATACCAGTATGTTACTAGGTCCCATGGTGTTAAAAGGTGATATGAAAGCACAACCCTGGATTAAAGCCTACGAAGATAGGAATGTAGATATAGGTTTAGCCTGCGGTTTTTCCGGTAAAGCACAAATTGGTAAAGGGATGTGGGCTATTCCTGATGAAATGGCTGATATGATGAAAATGAAAATTGCTCATCCTTTATCAGGTGCTAATACGGCATGGGTTCCATCACCAACCGGGGCTACCTTACATGCTATACATTACCATCAAGTGAATGTATTTGAGGTACAGAGTAGGATTGCGCAAAGATCTCGTACTCGTCTAAATGATATATTAACAGTACCCTTATTAAAAAAATCTGAGCAATTGGGTAAAGAGGCGATTGAAAAAGAGCTTAATAACAATGCCCAAGGTCTATTGGGTTACGTAGTTCGTTGGGTTGATTTAGGCATGGGCGCTTCAAAAGTCCCCGACATTAACAATGTTGGCTTAATGGAAGATAGAGCTACATTAAGAATTTCTAGTCAGCACATTTGTAACTGGCTAGCACACGGTATCTTATCTGAGTCTGAAGTGAGGTCTTCCTTAGAAAAAATGGCGGTTATTGTTGATCAACA
Organism: Colwellia sp. BRX8-5; assembly: GCF_014077325.1. Lineage (NCBI taxonomy): Bacteria > Pseudomonadati > Pseudomonadota > Gammaproteobacteria > Alteromonadales > Colwelliaceae > Colwellia > Colwellia sp. BRX8-5. The sequence goes on along the minus strand of NZ_JACGVR010000021.1, from coordinate 28,006 downwards.
AAATGCCCATGACCCTTTATATCAGCCAATGTCTGCTAACTTTGCAAGTAGTTTAGCTTTTCAAGCAGCATTAGATCTTGTCTTTAAAGGGAAAACACAGCCCAATGGTTATACCGAGCCTTTACTTCACGCTTACAGGAAAGAATTTAATGAAACCCAAACAACAAGGAAAAACGAAGATGTCAAATAAAAGTACATATTATGCGCCTACAGGTGGATTACCACCACAAACACAATTGATCTCTGATCGCGCTATTTTTACCGAAGCTTACGCAATTATTCCTAAAGGTGTGTTAACCGATATTGTTATCAGTTATTTACCCTTTTGGAATAATATGAGGATGTGGGTGCTGGCTCGTCCATTGAGTGGCTTTTCAGAAACTTTTTCTCAATACATAGTAGAAGTAACACCAAACGGCGGCTCTGAAAAACCAGAACTTGATGAAAATGCTGAAGGTGTACTCTTTATTGTTGAAGGTGAAATGGATGTTACTATCGAAGGGACAAATCACCATATGACATCAGGCGGGTATGCTTATTTGCCTGCAGGTGCTCAATGGACACTTAAAAATAATAGTTTAGAAAATGTAAAGTTCCATTGGATCCGCAAAGCTTATCAAGTCGTTGAAGGCATCGATGCACCAGAAGCTTTTGTAACCAGTGACCATGAAGTTGAAGCTATTGAAATGCCTAATACCGGTGGTGTATGGAAAACCACAAGATTTACTGAGCAATCAGATATGCGCCATGATATGCATGTAAACATTGTAACTTTTGAGCCAGGCGGCGTGATCCCTTTTGACGAAACACATGTGATGGAACATGGATTATATGTTTTAGAAGGTAAAGCTGTTTATCATTTAAACGGTGAATGGGTTGAAGTAGAGGCGGGTGACTTTATGTGGTTACGTGCTTTTTGTCCACAATCTTGCTATGCCGGTGGCCCAGGTCCATTTAGATATTTATTATATAAAGATGTAAATAGACATATGCCATTTATACGTCCGAGAAGTTAATCTCTTCTGTGCTTATAGTTACTCTATACGTACTTTTTAGTAAAATATCGAATGTGATAATAATGTTGGATATTTTACTTTAGCCTCTGGCTAACAAGAGGTTTACCTATTTCTGTTAAAGGTATCCTTGTAGGCGGAATAGGGCTCTTAGCTGCTAACATTTAAAAAAAACTATAAAGCCAGCAAAACATGATGCTAGCTACCAAGAAATGCTTGAGGTATGTCAATTAGTGAAGCTAACTTCATTTATTGATAGCTTATCGTTTGGTATTAATACTTGGCTAGGCTCTAAAAGTGTAGGATTATTAGTTGGCCAAGCACAACGATTACAGATTGCACCGTTGTTGTTACGTCCAGAAAAGGTGCTGATTTTAAACAAGCCAACCAAAGGACTAGATCGAGGCAAAGAAGAAGCGGTAATGATCAATATTCTCGCCCATGTAAGAAAACATAAACAGACGTTACTAGTTGCTACTCGTTGTTACTCATTTTTGCGACGGATTTATATTTTTACATCAGGTTAATTTTATTGAAAGTTATAGGCCAAGTATAAAATTTGATAACACGAATATTTATCATCTAGCCAAAACTTATGTTACCGGCATTACAGAAGTGTATTTAATCGCTCCCCACCTTTTTAACGTCGCCTTACATGCTTTTAACGTTCCCCTTAGGCTCATTGGCTCTAACCAAAACACCCACCGCTAAGGGATATGTTTTGAAAATTACAGCATCTTTTTATACCTTGCTCAAATTACTAATTATATTTCAATATATTAGCTTGCAAATAAACCCATTCGTTTATATGCTTTTATGAGGCAGGTTATTAAAAATAATTGGGTATTTAAATGAGTAAAGTTGTATTAATTGTCGACGATAGTATTGTTTCTCGAATGATGCTTAAAGAAATTGTTAAATCTTATATACCTGGAGTCGACATCATTGAAGCTGGAGGTGGAGAGCAGTGCTTGAGCCAATTAACGGCGGAAAGTAAAATTGATATTGCGATTTTTGACTATAATATGCCTGGTATGACAGGTATTGAATTAATCTTTGCATTAGATAAGCTAATTTCAATTCCTAAGCGCGCTTTGTTAACCGCAAATATCCAAGATGACATAAAACAACAGGCTGAGCAAGCAGGTGTTGTTTTTTTAATTAAACCGATTACCGAAGAACTCATTAGCCATTTTTTAAATAGTTAGGGAAGCATATGAAGGATAATTTATCTCCACTTGAAATTGATGCCCTCACCGAAATATTTAACATCGGTATTGGTAGAGCGGCCAACTCCCTGAATAAAATGGTATCTCAACCGGTTGATTTAACTATCCCAAAAGTCGAAATCGTCTCTAACAAAATAGCCAAATCTAAATTGAATTTTGCTAGTGATACAGAAATCAGTGCTGTAATTCAACGATTTGAAGGTGACTTTAAAGGCCAAGCATTACTTATGTTTAGCAAAGAAAGTGGTTTGCAATTAGTTAGTACTTTACTTGGTAATAAGTTTCCACCCGAGGCTTTGTCTGATCTTGAGCAAGATTCTTTAGTAGAAATAGGCAATGTTATTTTAAATGCTTGTTTTGGAACGGTTATTAACTTTCTTAAATCCTCAATAAAAATTGAAATGCCAGAGTTTATACAAGGGGATATTAATAAAGTTTATGTGTATAGCAGCGAAAATGATTGGTCATTATATATAAAAGTTAAGTTCTCTTTACCCGATGATAATATTGAAGGTTTTATCTCTTTTATTATGGATATTACCTCATTAGAGATTTTTCAAGAATCTGTGAGAAAATTTGTTTTTGGCATTACTAACAAAATTGAAGCTTAGCTCTGCTATGAATAATTTAACAAAAGATATTTTATTTAGTTCTGTGAATGATCTTTCTCTTGGTATTATCATTATTGATGAAAACCATCAGGTAGTTTTTTATAATCAGTGGATAAAAGATCACTCTGTTATAGTCGATGATAAAGGTGTTGGTTGTAAACTTGGTGATATTCTAGAGGGGTTTAACTATTCCCGCTTAAGTGATGCATGCAATGAAGCATTAACGTTAGGATTGCCCACTAAACTCTCTAATACTTTTAATCCTAAACCTTTAGCGTTATTCCATAAAAGCCATGTTGGTGATAACGATTACCGTATACAGCAGCAAATATCGATTAAAAGCATCAATACTTCCCCGAATGAACGCTTATGTGAAATTCTGATCCAAGATGTGTCTAGTTCAGTTAAAAAAGAATTGATGCTGAAAAGTTTAGCCGATGAAAATAAGAAACAACAATTAAAAGCTGAATTAGCCAATCGGACTAAGTCACAGTTTTTGGCTAATATGAGTCATGAAATTAGAACGCCAATGAACGGTGTTTTAGGCATGCTAAATTTATTATCAACGACCAAGCAAAGTCAAGAACAAGCTCATTTTACTCGACTAGCACATTCAAGTGCCGATACCTTGCTTCATATCCTAAACGACATTCTAGATTTTTCAAAAATAGAAGCAGGTAAACTTGAAGTTGAATTGATTACTTTTGACCTTTTAAGAAATTTAGGCGATTTGGTTCAGTCTTTATCGATGAATAGCAAAGATAAAAAATTAGAAATTATTCTTGATGTCACCGATGTTGGTCATCAAATGGTCATCGGTGATCCTGGTAGATTAAGACAAATCATTACTAACTTAGTTGGCAATGCAATAAAGTTTACCCCCACGGGTGAAATTGTTATTAAAGCAAAGACAGTTTTAAATGACAATGGAGATATAAAACTACATATCAGTGTCATAGATACAGGAATAGGTATACCAGCGGATAAATGTTCAATACTTTTTGATGTGTTCACCCAAGTCGATGTATCGACAACACGAGAGTATGGTGGCACAGGTTTAGGCTTGTCTATTGTAAAGCAATTATGTGAATTAATGGGGGGAGGCATTACTGTTAGTAGTGTCTTGGGTCAAGGCAGCGAATTTAGTTTTAATATCCAATTAAAACCTAGCACAGAAGAAGTGCAAACTCAGTTAGGTACTCATTTAAATGGAATTAACATTTTAGTTACTGATGATAATCTTACTCATCTTGCCGTGCTTAGCAAACAACTCGGTCTTTTGGGGGCTGAAGTTATTCAAGCTGACAGTGGTAGTAAGGCATTGGCTATATTGAAGCAATACGATAGCCATTATTTTGCTATGGCTATTATTGATATGCAAATGCCGAGCATGTCAGGTAGTGAGTTAAGCGCTGAGATTAGAAAAATTAAGTCACTTGATAAGCTTAAAATAGTGATGTTAACTTCAATGGATCAGATTGTTAAAGGTCCTTTGTCATCAACGTCAGGATTTTCAGATTATTTATTAAAACCTGTGGTCATTGATGAGTTACTTAATATCTTAGATGATACGCTTAACAAGACACAGATATTAAAAAATACGGCTGGCGTTTCAGCTAGCCTTGGAAGTAATATGTTAGAGAATAAAAGTCAGACCACTAAAGCAAAAATATTGTTAGTTGAAGACAACCGAATTAACCAACAAGTCGCTTTAGGTATATTAAGAAAGTTTGATTATTCTATTGATATTGCAGTCAATGGTGTAAATGCAATTGATATCTTAGAGAAGAAAGATCCAGAACATCCTTATGATCTTATTTTAATGGATTGCCAAATGCCAGAAATGGATGGCTATCAAGCCACTGAACATATAAGAAATAATATGGATAGTGTCTTGTTCTCGACTATCCCTATTATTGCAATGACGGCAAATACTATGAAGGGTGATAAAGAAAAATGCTTAGCATCGGGTATGAATGATTATATTTCTAAACCGATAAACCCTAAACTGTTGGAAGAGAAAATTAGTTACTGGTTGAACAAACTTAATTAATTTTAGTAACCAAGTAGTGATTTTCTTGCTAATAAAACAGAAAAATAAAAGCATGGCCACTTTTTCAATACATTAACTTTTTAAAGTATCGCTAAAATTAATTATCATCGCTCATTACTTATTTTATCTGAGCACTATCAAAAACAACATTAGCAGTAAAACTAAATGTTACTGTTAGTGCGATACAAGAGCTTCACCATGAAGTAAACCAATATATGCCGAGCAACATTGTCTAATAACGTTGCTAACGGTATATATATGATCATATTTGCATTATTGACGCTTGAATTCCTTCACATAATGCAGTGTTTTTTTTGATAAGCGGGCAACTTTAGTCTCTCTAGTCGAAACTGAAGGATAAGTTACTATGGTGATGTCATACAATCATTATTTACACTATTAGTGCTGTTATCGTCATCATTAAACTTCAGGTGACAATTTTACTTCTCGCCTATAACTCTGCACTAGACTATCGCATCAGCTTTAAAATATTGATAAAATACGTATAACTTAGGCGACTAATCCTCAACTTTAACTATTCAATAACGCCCTAGTGAAAGGAGTACATGTAAAGATGTTAGAAATAGCGGTTATATACTTAGTTGCAGCACTTGTTGCAGTGCCAGTGGCAAAGAGACTCGGCTTAGGTTCTGTTTTAGGTTATCTGTTAGCGGGAATTTTAATTAGCCCTAGCTTACTCGGCTTGGTTGGCGATCAAACCAGTGTTATGCATTTTGCAGAGTTTGGTGTTGTGATGATGCTATTTTTAGTTGGCCTAGAATTACAACCGGCCAGACTATGGAAATTGCGTCACTCTATTCTAGGCCTAGGCGGCTTACAAGTTATAGCAACAACCACGCTTATTTTTGCACTTTGTTTTTATCTATTCAGTTTGCCTTGGCAAACATCGTTAGCAATAGGGTTGATGTTGGCATTGTCTTCAACGGCGATTGTTTTGCAGACATTGACAGAGAAGGGTTGGATCAAGCAAGACGCGGGGCAAAATGCTTTTTCGGTACTCCTGTTCCAAGATATTGCGGTAATCCCTATTCTTGCGATATTACCACTCCTTGCCTTTCAAGACTTAAGTGCAGCAAAGTCTTCTGGCCATAGTTTGATTGCTCACTTACCCGTTTACGGTCAAGTGGGGATTTCTCTTGCAGTTATTGCAGCCATTATTTTAGCGGGCAAATACATCTCATCGCCATTATTTCGTTACATTGCTGAAACAAGGTTACGTGAAATTTTTACCATTGCGGCATTACTATTAGTTATTGCCATTGCACTGATTATGGAAAAAATAGGTTTGTCTCCTGCGTTAGGTACATTCTTAGCGGGTGTTGTACTAGCTGAAAGCGAGTTTAGGCATGAATTAGAGGCTGATATTGAACCCTTTAAAGGATTATTGCTTGGTTTATTCTTTATAACCGTAGGTGCTTCGATAGACTTTCCTCTTCTTTTTGATAAAATTACCTTTGTTACGCTAACGGTATTAGCCCTTATAACGATTAAAGCACTGGTTCTTTTTGTGTTGGCACATTTTTTTAAGATGAAAGGCAGCCAAAAGATACTGTTCACTTTAGCTTTAGCTCAAGGTGGTGAATTTGCTTTTGTTTTACTTTCATTAACAAGTAATCTACTTATTACCACACCAGAGCAGACTAAATTAATTACACTTATCGTTGCTATATCAATGCTTTGTGCACCATTGTTATTAATTTTATATGAGAAGGTGTTGGTGAGAAAAACTTCTTCCACACCTGAATTTGATGCTATAAAAGACCTCGAACCCACAAAAAATGTCATTATTGCTGGTTATGGACGTTTTGGCCAAATTATAGGACGTTTATTAACGGCTCAAGGCTACCATTTGTCGATTCTTGATCACAGTGCCAGCCAAATAGACTTACTCAGACGTTTTGGTAATAAAGTTTTTTATGGTGATGCCGCTCGACAAGATTTATTAGCAGCGGCAGGGGCCCAAGATGCAAAAATGCTGGTTATTGCTGTAGACGAGCCCGATAAAACATTAGATATTATTAAATTGGCTCGTAAGCACTATCCACATTTAAAAATTCTTGCACGCGCTATTGACCGACGACACGCTTATCAGATTATGCAGCTTGGGGTGACAAGTCTTAAACGAGAAACTTTTGACTCTGCTGTTAATTTTGGTATTGAAGCATTAGTGTTACTTGGCAACGATCCGGTTGAATCGGCTAGAGCAGGAGAACTTTTTGCTGAGCATGATACTGAGTCAATGACAATTTTGGCTGATAAATGGGGTGATGATAAAAGTTATGGGGTAGCGGTTAAACAACGTAGTGAAGATTTACAACAAGTATTACAAAACGATAAAATTGAGCAAAATAAACTAAAAACTCGTCAAAAAAACAACCAATAAAAGTGCTAATAACTCGATGTTATTAGCACGTTATTAACGTATTTAGCATTTATTTGGGGAATGGTCAGTAGAATAATTAACTTAGCTATTCCCCCAGCGCTACTTATGCATTTTTCTGCCATGCAAATTCTTTGAATGGTGCGTCTGTTGGCGTACTCGCAATGTGATTGGTATAGTTACTGATCACTTTTTGAGACAGGCCTAATATTATTTCTAATATTTGCTGTTCGCCATACCCAGCTTCTTTAAAACTGGCTAATTCTGTATCACTAACGTGTCCGCGATTACGAACAATAATCAAGGTCATATCTTGAAGTGCTTGTAACTTCGCGTTTGGCATTGGTGATTGATTACGCAAAGCCTCAGTAATTGCAGCATCAACTTTCATTGAATGAGCAATAGCCGTGTGTGCTGGTACACAGTAATTACAGCCGTGCTCAACATTTATTGTTTGCCAAACAACAGTTAATTCTTCTGCATCAAATGAGGTATTTGTAAATAGCTCATGAAGTTTTTGATATGCTTCAAGAAGTTGTGGTGAGCTAGCGAGTACACCATGTAAATTTGGTAACATGCCAAAAGCTTTAACTGAGCCTTCTAAAAGTGTCTTACTTGCTTGTGGAGCAGATTCAATCGTATGTATTGTTAAAGTTGTCATTTTACTTTCCTTATCATTAATTTAATTTAATTGATCAGATTAAAAATTCACGGTGAATAAGTACTTCACGTCTATGGTGCTTATTTAAAAAATGTACCGATCGGTATGTCTTGATTTTCGTATTGTACCGATCGGTACATTGAAGTCAATCGTAATTAATGAAATAAATTTTATCTATTTAAAGTTCTAGAGGTTTAGGCCATGTTAAAGAGTAAGCAACGTGTTTATCTATGCTGATTAACGAAAGGGTAATTAAAAGTGAACTGAAAGTCTTGTCGTGCCTTATTGGGGGAAGGTAAAACTTTAAATGCCCAGATAAATAATGGTAAATAACGCATTATTGTTGGTTGTGTATAGCCTTGACATTTCGTTTTTAAAAAGAGTGATCTCTTTAGTTAACGCCGATACCTTTAAGCATACTATCTACAGTATATTCTAGTTGTGATTTAGCTACGCCAGAACGAGCCATAGAGGCAGTGCCTTTTAAAAGCGTATATACGCTTAAACTGTTTGCGTCGGCATTTTTATTTAGCCCTAAAGCGATAGCCTCTAAGTCTTGATTAAAAAAATCGACATATAATTGTTTAGGAATCACTTCAGCATCTTTGAGTATCAATTTTGCTTGCTCAGGAATATCACCACTGACCAGTTCTGATTGACATAAAACTAAGTAGCATCCTTTTGCTTGCTCATCGCTGCACTGCATAGTTACAATTGACATCATATGATTTTTCAAACGATTTTTTAGGGGAATATCAGGTGCAAATAATAACGCCATATGAGGTTTCATTTTAGTATCAATATAGCACTGTGTGGCTTTAACAAATAAGGCTTCTTTGTTACCAAAAGCACTGTACATACTTGGCTTGTTAATCCCCATCTCTTTTGTTAAATCGGTGAGTGATGCGCCAACATAACCTTTTTGCCAAAAAACATTCATCGCAGCATTTAATGCGGTAGTCTCATCGAAGGATCTTCTTTTACCTTTTATCACAATATTAGCCTGTAAATTTAACTCAACTCATTGTACCTAACGGTACAGGCGCATTCAAGTAGCAAAAAATGGATAAGGTTATGGAAAAATTTACAGCAAAAGTGATTAATTTTACGATCGGGTATACTAATTTAAATGTAAAAAGGCTACCTAGGTAACCTTTTTAAAATATTACGCTAACTTTACTTAGTTATTTGAATACGCTCAATTAAGCTTTCATGTTTTGTATCTTTATTCATTGAAAAATCTAATTGAACTAACGCATTTTTTAACGTGTGGTCACTGACAGAGTATTTCCATTGCTTTAATGCCGTTAAGGCTGCTTGGTCAAATACACCGGCAGGCTTTGAATTTACGACCGCTACATTTTCAACCGCACCATTTGTCATTATATCAAACGTTAGTACTACTGAACCTTCTATATTGTCTTTTGCTGCTTGTTCAGGATAGCTAGGATTAACACGCTGAATAGGCTTAAGCTCAACTGACTTTGAGACTTTATCTCCAAGACTTTCCTGTTGGTTTCCTGCGTAACTTAATCCTGAGAGCAGAGTAACGGTGGTAAATATTACGGTAGCCAGTATTAATTTAGAGCTTTTTGGACGAGTTTTTAAATTGTTAATTCGTTCTAACATCATTTTTTTATCTCCATATTTCTTAAATGATAGTTGAGCAAATGCTAATGAAGGTGTCGACTGAGCCGCCACTAACAGCGCTTTACTATAGTTAATCCTGCTCTCTTTTGGTTTGCGCGCCAGAACGAGTTGATCACAGGAGAGTTCTTGATCTTGACGAAACCTAAAATAGCCGAGCCAAGCAAGAGGGTGAAACCAAAACAACGTTAAGCAAGTCAGCGCAATTAGGTTCCAATAAATGTCATTTCGATCAAAATGACAAATTTCATGTTCAAGAATTAGTTTTTGTTGCTCGGTACTGTAAAGCTCAAAAAAATCTTCTGGAATAATAAGTTTTTGCTGTACCAAACCCACCAACATCGGGCTATAAGTACCTGTACTTTGGTAGAGCAATATATTTGGGGGTAACACTAATGGCACCATAGACTTATTAATAGCGGTGAGCTGAAGGTGCTTGTTAAATATATGATAAGTTAACAAGCCATAAGTTATCATGGCAGCCACAATAATTAGCCAAATATAGAGAGCCCAAGACATAGAGAGGCTTTGTTTAAGTTCATCAGTTGGAGTTATCAAGTAACGTTTTATTTCAATTATTTTTGATAGGCTACTCTGCTGCCAAGGGAGTGGTAAACAATATATCACCAGCCCTAAGGGCACTATTAACCATAGTAAATAGGTATTACTAGCGCCTAAATAATGTATTAGCCATTTATGACCAACTAACAATATAGTTAGCAACAATGTTAAGGGCAGTAATAAAGTAAAAAGGTTATCAATCATTGTCTTGCTCCCATTTTGTAATGAGAAGTTTTAATTCATCAATATCTTCTTTCTTCAAATTGTTTTTTTTAGCAAAACCAGCAACTAATGGCGATACTCTTCCTCTGAATAACCGTTCGATAAAACTTTGGCTTTGAACTTCCGTATAAGCATCTCGTTCAAGTAACGGAAAATAAAGATAATGGCGTTCTTGCTTTTCAAAACCTATCGCTTCTTTTTTTACCAGACGATTTATCAGGGTTTTTACTGTTTTATCGTGCCATGGCTTATGTTTATTAAGTTGTTCAATAATGCTATTTGCTGTAGCAGGGTGTTGAGCCCACAAAGCTTCTAAAACTTCAAATTCTGTATTAGTAATTTCAGACATATTTTAATATTACAGTTGTAATCGATGCGTTGATATTACACTTGTAATCACAGCTGTCAAGTATCGAGGTGTTAAAGGTATTTATATATTTACTGGTAACCTGGTTTACATGTTTTAGTAGAGAGTAAAATCCCCTAGATATTTGCTGTATTTTACAGTCACTTTTTCTCGACTGAGATAGATAAATACCTAGAAGTTAAGCAAAGTTGGACGATATCAGCCATGGTAAGTCAATTTATAACACAGAATAAAAATAACTAAAGTGTTGTTGTTTTTAGGCGCTTATTTAACTTAAAGTACTGATTGGTATAAGGTTTGTATAAATAGAACATTGGTACTTATTCTTTGTAGCTAGGGTTGGTTTAAAAAAAGGGTCATGCTAGGTTGTTATATTTATCTGTATAATTTGATAATACCAATGAGTTTTCAGTTGTAACTAGTTATCTAGTAAAAATATTATTACATAATAAAGCTTAGTGAATTTCCTAATGCCAACAATGTCAGAGTTGTTGACGTTAAAATAATAACGTCTAGTTTTCGCTTAGTAGACAAAATTATCATTAATTCTTATATTGCTAACGTCAACAATTTTCATTCTAGGCCAATTACTTTTACTGATATTAGAGGTTTTGAGTTATAGCGTAATTGTTACTGCCGATTTATAAAACCTTACGAGGGTTTTTTATCAATAGAAGTGGTTAACTCGCTGTCTTCAATATCATCTGATTCTTGCAATATTTCAAGCATATCCGATGCAACCTCGGGGAAAGAATCGACAAAGGTACCGGCAATTTCTACTGCATGTTCAGGAATACTTTCAACCATATGGTTAACATAGTTATTGGCAGCATTTTCAATGTTTTCTGAGGTCTGTGCTGAGCCAGCTTGTTCACTGTCGATTAAATTTTGGACATAGGCTTCAGCAACATCACTTGATGATTCAGGTAGCGAATCTGATACCGTAAAGGCAAGCTCTGCTGATTGATCAGGAGCAACATCCGTTAATCGATTATAAAGCTCAGTTGCTGTATTTTCTGAGACCGCGGCGATTCTATCTATCGGTCGCATTGCATCTAAAGAATCTGATAAATTTGTCATGTATTCTTTGGTCATTTCTAGAAGTTCACTGGGGTAGTCTTCTGCCATGTTTTCAGCGGCGAGTTCCATGACATTAATACCGTCGTCAGGCATTGTATTCGCAATAGCAACAATGATATTAGTGAATTGGTCAGGGTACTCAGAGGTTATCCAATCAACTAATTGATTGGCTTTCTCAGGGCAAGCATTTGTTAATGCTTGAGCAATATGAATACTCATTTGTGGTGCTGCCGAGGTTATTGCCGCATAAAGTTTACTAATGTCTATCGCGTCTATGGTACTTAATGCTGCGGCTAAATTTGAGGCGTTTTTGGGGTCTCGAAGCACTAGCGCTTTAACCATGTTAACAGCCGCTGATGGGTTTTTACTTGCAAGGCTAATGGCAACTTCTACTTCTGGCGTTGTTTCAAATTGTGCCTCTGCATATTGTGTACGAGGATCGAGTTCCGATACTACACCGCTGGGTGTTTGCATAACAAAGCTTTCTTGTTCATCAAGCGGTAACGCTTTTCTTAGTTTCATTCGAATACTGATAAACAGTAACAGTGTTATCGCAACGATATTCATAAAACTAAATAAGGCACTGCTACCGAAAGTATCCATTACCATAGAAGCTAGGTAGGGGCCTAAAATGCTGCCCAATGCATAGATTAATAATAACGAACTCATTGCAGATAAAATTTGTTCTTTTAATACTTTATCAAAAGTCTCTGACATACTCATTGGATAAAGGCAGGCAACTAATCCCGTAATCAGCGCTACGGCTAACAAGGTGAGTTTGAACATATCTGAGGAAATAAGAAAAGGCACTAATAAACATAATACAATGAGTGTTGCGACCATACAGAGCATAACTTTTCGACGGTCAAAGTGATCTGATAAGTAGGCGATAGGGAACTGTAAAATGATCGCCCCAGAAATGGCTGTGCCCATAAAGATGGATAAATCTAAGCCGGCAATACCGTTGTTACTGGCAAAAATAGGCAGCATATTAATCAAAGCCGCATAGAGGACTCCACAGTAAAAACAACTAACCACACCTAAAGGAGATAACTTAAAAACAGTCATTAAAGACATTGATTGACTGTCTTCAATTTGTGGACCTTGTTGCTTACTAATAACGATAGGTGTGATAGACAAGCTAAATAAAATGCCGCAGATAACAAATAAAGTAATGTCATCAATAGGAGCGACATTTAATAAAAACTGACCAGAAAATAGTGCCGTCATTATCATCATCTGATTAATTGATAGTATGCGTCCTCTATTTTTTTCTGTGGCGCTGTGGCTTAACCAACTATCAAGTGTGGCATTGGTACAAACAATACAAAAGCCAGTGACAATTCTCATACACGCAAGCATTAATGGTTCTGGATACAGGCCTGAAAGTAAAATAGCGACGGAAGTTAAGCTACCACACATCGCGAATATTCTTATGTGCCCAACACGTTGTAATAACATACGGCTATAATATGCACCCAACAAAAACCCCACAGACAACATCGATAACACTAAACCAATATTGTTCATGCTCATTCCATCGCTCTGCATGCGCACAGGCAATAAAATATTACTGAGTCCATAGCCTAGCATTAACAAGAAGCCACTTATTAATACTAAAATAAAGGGTTTGAGGGTCATTATCACAAGGAATACTCTTATCTATTAGCGGAACGCTTTAACGGTTTGAATGAACGTCATATTATTTAAAATTAAATAATATGACGTTCAACTATAAATTATTGATGTTACTTCAAAGCAACTCACAGACACTTAGTATACCAAGCGCATATTAGGGTTTACAGTGGAATAAGAAAAACAGATGACTAAAGTTAGTCTGTTCGTTCAAAATTCAATCGTTACCTTTTAAATCCCACTGTTATCTCAATATTTAACAGCACTAATGACTTATACACTTCGTTGTAGTAAATGTATCTCAAGGTTAACTTATTAGCCGTATTAATCGATTATTGTTAATATACGCAGTGAATTTCTAACAGAGTGGACTATTTAAGCCAAAAAGTTGATTAACACTTGAAAGCTAGATAAATATCTCAATATGAATGTAACGAGTGGTAATATTTAAGGGGCTAATAACAGCGCCTTTGCTAATTTAATAAAGAAACCCATGAATAAAATACGTGCAAGAATTAATCTAAAAGTTGGATTACACAGTGATATCGACGCAGAAATCGCGACCTTTACAATGTTTGATGAAAACCATGAGCACATAGCGTTAATTTTTCAACAGGCCGATAAAAATCAGCAAGCACCACTAGTTCGTATGCATTCGGAATGTTTAACGGGCGATGTATTCCACTCTTCACGTTGTGATTGCGGTGAGCAGTTAGATGAAACTATCAACTTGATGAAAGAGCAGGGCGGAATTATTCTTTATCTTCGCCAAGAAGGTCGTGGCATTGGTTTATACAATAAATTAGATGCCTACGTATTACAAAGCCAAGGCATGGATACCTATCAAGCTAATAAGCACTTAGGTTTTGCAGAAGATGCCCGTAGTTTTGAAGATGCAGTGACTATGCTGCAAGCCTTAGCCGTTACAGATTTACGTTTGATCACTAATAATCCTAAAAAGATAAATGCCTTAAAAGATTATTTTAATATTGTCGAACAAGTGAATACGAGTTTGCATTTAAAAGATGATAATAACAATTATTTACGCACTAAAAAAAATCACGGTAAGCATGATTTAAAAATTGATTAAATAGTTAATCTTTAATTCCAAACCTATAAAAGTCCAACGGTACTTATGTATCAGTTGGATTTTTCTCTAAAGCATTGTATTAAATGCTTAAGCAGTCGATGGACTAAATCACTTTTAAGTAGTGCATTTAGCTAAATTCGTTATTCACTAACTAACTCAGTAGTATTAATTGTTAAAAAGGGAACGTTTATTAGATGTATAACCCGATAGTGAATTAAAAAGAAATAGTTAAATTTTAAGGTATTGCTACATTAAGTATTTACTGGTTATGCTAGCTTAACAATGCCCAGTGTCCTTAATATAATTCTTATTCAATAGCGGTTATATATGTTAGAATTCGACGATATTATTATTTAAAATTATTAGGCGTATTTCATGTCTGAACACACTATTATCGACATTTGTGTTGAACCTATAGAACTATGTAAATTACTCAAAATTGCCAATATGGTTGGTGGCGGCGGCGAAGCTAAAACCATGATCAGTGAAGGTAATGTTTTAGTAAATAATGAAGTTTCAGTTCAAAAGCGTAAAAAAATTCGCCGCGGTGATATTATCGAATATAACGGTAAAATTATTGAGGTCGCTTATAATCCGACTAAGAAATCAGCAGAGTTTATCAATTCTGTCGTTTCAGTAAGTCAGAATTCAAAAAAGAAAAAAAGAGCAAGAAGTAAAGCACCGGTTATTGCATCTGAATCTGTTACAAAACCATCGAGCGAGCGCCCAAAAAGAAAGTCTACAGCACTTTAATTTTTTTAAATTTCCTCCAAATTGAAAATAAATCGCAAATTTTTCATTGGGGGAAATCCATTTACAGTTACTTCAAGAAATGCCATTAATATTTTAGGGGATAAAACCTGGTAAAGCTACGGTTCATGTGTCCCAAACGTTAGCCCAGCTTACAATGAGCAATTAAAAAATCAGTTTTAATGACTTCTTGGTAAGTAAACCGGAAGTAAACTTGCTAATGTTCTTAAGGTCGGGTTCAAGCTGATTACTGCAATTTAACTTAAAAACTCACATCAATTTACAACTGAAATTTTGCCTAACATTTTTGCATGGCGTTAGATCTACGGCGCTTTCGACCTATGCGAGATAGAGCTAAGAATGACTTTCACCATAAAAATGCGATATAGCTAAAAATAATTGATTAGTTATCTGATTATAGTCATTAACGGTTATAAAAGGTGCCCTTGAGTTTAACAACTCCCTCCATGCTCTATATGAAAAGGAATTAATACAGAATCAGTCGCTCTATTGATAAAAAGTTCTGCAGCTTTGACACCCTTTTTTTCACTATTTTGATGCACTGTTGTTAAGGGCGGAGTAGAACGAAGAGCTTCATCGATACCGTCAAAACCAACCACTCTTATATCTTCAGGAATATTAAGTCCCATAGCGTTAATTTCTTTGATGGCAGCTAAAGCAATAAGATCACTCATACAAAGTAAAACATTTGGGCGAGGCGTTGATGTTAACGCTTCTCTAGCAGCAATTAAGGCAGAATGATGCTTACTTTCAGGTATGTTCCACACTCTATCAGCTCTGAGATTAACATCTAACTCCTTGATTGCTCTTTGATAACCACTTAAGCGTTGATGAGCAATTGAACATTTAAAGTCTGAACTTGGTAAATCGTAAACACGACAAGTTACATTAGAATCGAGTAATCTCAAGCCAAGAATAGCGATGGCGTCATCTGTTGACTTTATTGCAAGTTTCGCTATTTCATAAGCGGCTTGTTCATTGTCAATACCTACAGATGCTTTACGATCTATATCAAAATCTGCGGTAACAACTTTTTTTGTTGTTGTTCTTAATTGGTCAATTAACTTTGTATTACGTGGACTACCGTAACAAATAAAGCCATCAACAAAATCAGATACCGCGTTGATATTCTCAGAAGTGCCAGAAAACAATAACAAATTGACTTTACTTTTTTCTAAAACCGATGAAACACCTTTTACAAAATTACTCGCCACCGGATCTGTTATCATGTATTCAACACTGTCAGGTAGCACTAAAGCGACGATATTAAAGCGACCATTTCTTAACGATTGAGCCGCTTTGTTAGGTCCTGAATAACCCATTTTTTCACATGACTCGAGAATATCATCTCTACGCTTTTTAGAGAGTTGATCGGGTCTGTTAAATGCATTAGAGACTGTTGCATTTGAAACACCGAGTTCTTTAGCAACACTTTTAAGCGTCCAAACTTTTTTATCTGTCATGATGACCTTTTTGATTACCTTAAAATTTCAGCAGTTTACAATGTTCGCCATAGTATACTTAGTTCTATTATAAACTGAATATTAATTCATGAGCTTTCAGCTTAAATTAAGCAACATATTTAAACTAATAATGCGTGTGGTATTGTTTTCTATGATCTCAATTTGTGCGTGTCTGTCAGCTAAATCGACGATTAGCGTTGTACTGTCATCATCTTTTTGCCACTTCATTTCTAATGTTGAAACATTACTACTAACGGTAAATTCACCATTAAAAGCTTCAGTGTTATTACGTAATTTAATGAGACTAATTATTGCTTTGGTATAAGGCTTATTTAATGCTTGTTCAATGCGCTCATTATTTAGATAAGGGCGATTTATGTCTCGGCCAACATTTGTTTTAGATAATAATGTAATATCATTACCTTCAGCCAGTAAACCAGCGTAATACACCTGTGGTATGCCTGGTGAGAAGAATTGAATCGCTCTGGCAACTAAATAATCAAAATCATTTTGCCTAAGTGCATCATAGTATGTACAATTTACTTGATATATATCTACATTACTTGCCGCAGCTCCCGTTGCCTTTTTACTTTCGCCAGCACTATTAAAATGAATTGTTTCAACCAGGTTATCGATTTCAACATCATCCAATAAACCAGCCTTACCATTCATTGGGCCAACATCAATAATACCAATGCCATCATGAGTATCCAACACAGTAATACAATTTCTTGGTGATATGTGTAGCCACTTAGCTAATGCGGTGAAGTTCTGACTAAAAATACTGTGTAAAACCAGAGGAGGTAATGCAAAATCATAAACTCGGTCAACGCGTTTAGCTATTTCTATTTGAGTTTGATAATAGGAATGGATCTCTACAAGGGTTTCAATCCCCAGTTTATTAGCGATACTACTTAGCTCATCAATAAATTCAAAAGTTTCGTCAAGCATGAAACAGCTTGTTCCCGCTTTTTTCAGTGCGTAACCTGCGGCATCTAAACGGATCATTTTAATATTATTTTCAGAAAATGTTGTTAAAATGCGTTTTAAATAGGCTTTCCCTATCTCAGATGTCACATCTATATCTATTTGATTGTCTGTAAAGGTAGTCCAAAAATCTGCGCTTTCATTATTAGGTAATGAAAAATGAGTAAAACAACTACCAGGTCTAGGACGATATATTTTTTCTTGTTGTGTAGTACTTAAACCGTTCGGGAAAACTTTATCTTTGGTTAAAAATAGTTCCCAAAAAGGAGATTTTTGACCATTTTTTAATACATCTTTAAATTCTTCAGATTGGGCTGACATATGATTTACGATAAGATCAGCCATCAACTCATGATTTTTACCCAGCTCTTTTATATCATCCCAATTGCCAAGCCTGCTATCGACTTGGGTATGATCTATAGGGTCGAAACCAGCATCACTACCATCTATTGGATAATAAAAAGGTAACAAATGAACACCGGAAAACAAATCTGAAAGTTGCTCATTTAACAAGTTGGTTAATGACTGGGTATCTGCTCCAGTGAGTCTATCAATGTAGGTGATTAGCTGAACATTATTTTTCATAAGTTTACCATTTAATTTTAAGTTGCATCTTAATCGATTAAGCTCTATCTTTATATACAATATAGTATTAATCAAGAATAATTTAATTTTTCTTTAAGATGCTAAGACAAAATAAGTAAATAGCGATAAATTTTTTTAGCTATCATTAACATAAAAAGTTTTATTAACTGGGGAAGAATAATGAACCAAACGAATAACTTAACACTAAGCCCACAACTATCTGAAGATGCGTCGGTAAATAGAATTAAACTTCTGACATATATGATGTTTTTTGTTTTTGCGATGACCTCGGATGCAGTAGGGGTTATCATTCCACAATTAATAGAAACCTATCAATTAAATCTAACACAAGCGAGTGCATTTCATTATGTGCCCATGATTTTCATTGCATTGAGTGGTTTGTTCTTAGGATACTTGGCCGATAAATGGGGGCGAAAAGCAACGATTGTTATTGGGTTGGCAATTTTCTCTATCGCATGCTTTTTATTTTCCTTGGGTAGTTCTTTCCTGTATTTTTTATCACTACTCGCTTTAATTGGCATCGCTATTGGTTTATTTAAAACAGGTGCGTTAGCGCTTATTGGTGACATCTCTTCGTCAAATAAAGATCATACGTCGACGATGAACAAGGTAGAAGGATTTTTTGGTATAGGTGCTATGGTGGGTCCTGCGATTGTAAGTTACTTACTTGTTGCTGGTATATCTTGGAAGTACTTATACATAAGTGCTGGTGTGTTATGCGCACTACTATGCTTGGCCGCAATGAAAACTAAATACCCGGTCAGCAAACCAAGTACGGAAGGGAAAATAAATTTAAAAAGCTCACTTAAAGTAATGAAAGACCCTTATGCGATGGGATTTTCATTGGCAATAGCGTTATATGTTGCCACAGAAGTTGCCATCTACGTTTGGATGCCAACACTCTTGGCTGATTATACAGGCTCTCTGGTTTGGCTGGCTACATACTCACTCACTATTTTCTTTGCTTTAAGAGCGGGAGGTCGATTTTTAGGAGTATGGATGCTAAAACATTTTAACTGGCAAACAGTGATGTGTTGGTTCTCGTTAGCCGTATTTTTGTGTTATTTAGGCACGGCAATAATGGGTGTTGAAGCAGCAGTTGTACTATTGCCACTTTCAGGTTTATTTATGTCGATGATATATCCGACCCTTAATTCTAAAGGGATCAGTTGTTTCCACCCATCAAAACATGGTGCTGTTGCTGGAGTTATTCTGTTTTTTACCGCTGTTTCTGCCGCAGTATCTCCACTTCTTATGGGCGTTATTAGTGATCTGTTTGGTCATGTATCTTATGGTTTTTACTTAGCAACATTCTTTTCAGCTATTCTAGCGTTAGCTGCTATTTATAACCTGATAGCTGATCCCACTCAGCATAATCCTCAAAACTAAATCTTATTATTTATCAGTAGATTAATAAAAAAACAAAATTGAATATAAAAAATAACTTGCAAAATGACTGCTTCTTACACAATAATCATCTTAATCGATTAAGTTGGTCGTTTTAGCAGAAAGATTTTAAAATATAAAACATACTATAAAGAAACTTGGGGAAGTAAATGAAACATACAACATATAAAAAATTAATATTAAGTACATTAGCCATGGCTATATGCTCGAGCTTAAGTGCAGCAGAAACAATCAAAACGAAAGTAGAAAATAAAAAAGGCATCGATTTTGAGCGAATCGTAGTAACAGGTGCCACGGGTAAAGGCACAACAGTGATGGCATCAAGCGTTTCAGTAAGTACTATCTCTGGTGATCAAATAGAAGTAGCAGCACCAAGAAGTAGTGCAGAGGCATTTAGAAATATCCCCGGGGTTCGTGCTGAAGCATCAGGTGGCGACGGTAACGCTAACCTTGCGGTTCGTGGTCTTCCTGTAGCAGCAGGTGGCGCTAAATTCATGCAAATTCAAGAAGATGGTTTACCTATTCTACAATTTGGTGATATCGCTTTTGGTAACACAGATATTTTCTTACGCATAGACTCTACAATGGCTTCTATTGATGCTATTCGTGGTGGCTCTGCATCTACACTTGCTACAAATGCTCCTGGCGGCATAATCAATATCGTTAGCAAAAATGGTAAAACTGAAGGAGGTAGCGTAGCTACAACCATCGGTTTAGATTACGACTCAACTCGCACAGATTTTGAATTTGGTGGCGACATTAACGACTCTACCTATTTCCATCTTGGGGGGTTCTACCGTCAAGGTGAGGGTGTACGTGATACTGGTTATACGGGTAATAAAGGTGGCCAAATTAAAGCTAATATAACTAAAGAGTTCGATGCTGGTTACGTTAGACTTTATTTCAAACACTTAGATGATACAACAACCGCTTATTTACCTATGCCTGTTTATGCTGATGGTTCTTCAGTTGAAGGGTTTGATGCTTCAACCGGAACTCCTCACACTCCATATCACACCTCTATGATCACAACGGATGGTGCTGGAAATGGACGTCTTGCTGATATGCGTAATGGAATGAGTCCGAAAGTTGATGCGCTTGGTTTTGAAGCCGTATTTGATTTAGGCAATGACTGGTCTGTTGAAAACAGAATGAGAATTTCTCGCACTAAAGGTAGCTTTACTGGTCCATTCCCTGAAAGTATTCAAGGAAGTCAAGGCTTAGCTGACAGTATAGCGGGTGATGGTGCAACATTAACTTACGCAAATGGTCCACAAGCAGGTAATGCTTATACTGCTGATAACCTTATGCGTATTCACTCATTTGATGTCGAAATGACTAACCTTGATTTTATGGTTAACGATTTTAAATTAACAAAAACAATGAATGATACGAGTTTTACATTTGGTTTATATAACTCATCTCAAACCATTCAACAATCGTGGTTATGGAATTCTTACTTATATGAAGTTAAAGGCCAAGATGCTGCGCTTGTTGATGTAAATGCCGCTGACGGTACTGAATTCTCTGACAATGGTGTTATTGGATACGGTGTTCCAGCTTGGGGTAACTGTTGTACGCGTAATTACGATCTACAATATGAAGTTTCTGCTCCATACGCAGCGTTTAGCACAAGTTTTGATAACATCAATATAGACGGTAGTGTTCGCTTTGACAGTGGAACAGCAACGGGGACTTTCGCAGGCGCTGCTCAATCGACAGTTGACATGAACGGTGACGGCAGTATTCATCAAATCGAAACGAGTGTTTCAAATGTAAACAACGCCGATGCTAACAATGTAAATTATGATTGGAGCTACGTGTCTTACTCTTTAGGCGCTAATATTCAAATTAATGACGACTTAGCTGCATTTGGTCGTATCAGCAAGGGGGCTACCGCTAACGCAGACCGCTTGGCTTTTGGTAAAATAGATACTGCTGGTGTTGCAAAAGATGAAGATATTTATGATGAAGTAGATCAATTGGAATTGGGTGTTAAATTCCGTCAAGATAACTTGTCTGTCTTTGCGACAGCGTTCTTTGCACAAACGCAAGAGCAAAATTTTGAAGCAACTAGTCAACGATTTTTTGACCGTGAATATGAATCAAAAGGTATCGAAATTGAATCAACTTACTATGTTGGTAATTTTGATGTACGTGCAAACTTAACGTGGACTGATTCTGAAATAACTAAAGATTTTGTTAACCCAAGCGTTGTTGGTAATACGCCAAGAAGACAAGCCGATGTTGTTTACTCTATAACAGGTCGTTATAACTTCAATGAAGGTTCTGCGGGTGTTAACCTTATTGGCACTTCAGATTCATTTGCTCAAGATAACTTTGACCAAACGGATCCTAACGCACTTATTTTAGACGGTTATGTTCAAGTAAATGCCTTTGCTCAATACCGTCTTTCTGACGCATTTAGTGTTTCCTTAAATATTAACAACGTTTTTGAAACTGTGGGGATCACCGAAGCAGAAGATGCTACAGCTGCTTCTGCCAAAACTATTATCCGTGCAAGATCAATACAAGGTCGTTCAACGACTCTTACGTTTAAATACGAATTTTAATCCTAAATTATAATATTAGAAGTATTAACTAGCCCATTTAATATGGGCTTTTTTTCAAGGTGAATCTATGTTTTCTTTAATCAGTTATGGCGAAGTGTTGGTCGATTTTCTGCCAACGTCAGTCAATGACCCCAGTTACATTCCGTTAGCTGGAGGTGCGCCTGCTAATGTCGCAGTAGCTTATGCTAAGTTAGGTGGAGCAGGATACTTTGCTGGAGGTGTTAGTGAAGACAACTTTGGTAAAATGCTCATGCAAGCATTAGAAAATGAAGGCGTTAATACCGATTTCGTTAAAAGAATAGCAGGCGCAAATACCGCTTTAGTATTAGTTAGCTTAGACTCTTGTGGTGAGAGAACATTTAATTTCTATCGTCATAATACTGCCGACATGCAATATGGCATCTCTCAAGTTGATAAAATTAACTGGCAAAACATGGGTTTTTTTCACTTTTGTTCAAACACCTTAACTAGCCAGCCAATGTATAGCGATACGCTTTATGCGATAAGAAATGCGAAAAGAAATAACGTATTAATTAGCTTTGATGTAAATTTACGCCAACAACTTTGGCAAGATTTATCCCTATTGATGTCACGCGTTGAAGCTTGTATCGAAGAAAGTGACATAGTCAAATTGAGTAAAGACGAAGCCGAATACTTAGCAAAAATAAAGCAGGTTGATGTCGATGTTTATGTACAATATTTACTATTACTTGGCGCTAAACTGATTGTCATCACCGATGGTGCAAACCCTGTTCAAGTAACTTGTGCTAGTTTTTCAATAATGCTTAAAGTACCTAAAGTATCTCCCGTTGATACTACTGGAGCCGGAGATAGCTTTATTTCAGGTTTTCTATTTTCACTCGCTAAATCTGTGGACGATGATGAAAGTATCGATACATTATTTGAAATCATTGAGCTACGTGAACACGTTTCTGCTGCGGTATTATTTGGCGCTAACTGTGGCGCTTTTACCTGTCAGAAAAAAGGGGCCTTCACGGCATTACCCCACTTAACTGATATCTAATACTCGACATAACTTACTTACCTAGGATCGACATGCAATCTAGAGAAAATCTTAATAGTTGGCAGCAATTAACCCAACATGCACAGCTAATGAAAAATCAACATATGAAGGACTTATTTGCAAAAGATAGTCAGCGATTTCGTAAGTTTTCAATAAAACTGCCTTCTATACTATTAGATTATTCTAAAAATGCGATCACAGAAGAAACTATTACGCTTTTAACCGATCTAGCTAAAGAGTGTGAAGTTGAAAAATGGCGTGAAAAAATGTTTAGTGGTGAACGTATTAACAAAACTGAAGATCGTGCTGTTTTGCATACAGCATTAAGGGATCGTTCTAAAAAACCACTTTGGGTAGATGGTAAAAATATTTCAGAAGATATTGAAAAAACACTAAAACAAGTTAAAAAGTTTAGTGATGATATTCGTCAAGGTATCTGGCGAGGATATTCGGGTGAGCGTATCACCGATATAGTAAATATTGGCGTTGGTGGTTCTAATTTGGGACCTCAAATGGTGACCGAGGCATTAAAAAGGTTTAGTGATAACTGCGTTAACGTCCATTATGTGTCGAATGTTGATGGCACCCAAATAGCCGAAGTCCTTCGACCATTAAACCCAGAAAAAGTGCTATTTATTGTATCCAGTAAAACATTTACCACGACAGAAACCATGTTAAACGCTAAAACAGCGATTAAATGGTTAACTGCGTCATCATTTGATCAATCAGCTATCGCAAAACACTTTATTGGCGTTACTGCTAATAAAGTAAACGCCATGAAGTATGGTATAGCAGAAGCAAACATCTTTGATATGTGGGATTGGGTTGGTGGACGATTTTCGTTATGGTCTGCTATCGGGCTTCCTATCGCTATTAATCTTGGTTTTGATTGTTTTAGGGAGTTACTTGATGGTGCTTATGAAATGGATTGCCACTTTTGTGATACACCGATAGAACATAATATTCCGGTGATATTAGCATTATTAAGTATATGGAATTGCACTTTTTTAGGTGCTCAATCTCAAGCCATTTTACCTTATGATCAATCCTTACATATGTTGTCGGCTTATCTGCAACAAGCAGAGATGGAAAGTAATGGTAAATCGGTGAACTGGGATGGTGAAACTATCAATTATCCAACCGTTCCATCAATTTGGGGGGAGTTGGGTATTAATGGTCAACATGCTTTTTATCAATATTTACATCAAAGTAATAACATTGTTCCCGCCGACTTTATTGGCTCGGTTGAAAGTGTTACTCCTATAGAAGGCCATCATGAAGCCCTCATGTCTAATTTTTTCGCGCAAACTCAAGCTTTAATGCAAGGTGTTAATGAACAACAAGTTAGGGACGATTTAACAGCAAAGGGACGAACACCTAGCTACATAGATAAAGTCGCTCCCCATAAAGTACATAAAGGTAACCGGCCAACCAATACTTTATTAATGAATAAGATTTCGCCATTTACGCTCGGTACTTTAATTGCAATTTACGAACATAAAATATTTGTTCAAGGCATTATTTTGCAAATATGCTCTTTTGACCAATGGGGAGTTGAACTGGGTAAAGGTTTAGCCAGTAGAATAGAAAGCGAGCTTCACAATAACTCGATCGATCTCGCTCACGATAGCTCTACCTGGAATCTTATGATGCATTATGAAGAGGTAAAAAATCGCACCAAATAGAAAAACATCTAGTATTACCAAAAACATATTTTACTTTAGATACAGAAGGTTATGAATAAATATCTTAACAACTCGATAAATATAGAAAGTAGTGCACAAATTATTTTAAACCGTGTCCAGGAACAATAAACGTTGAGTTAAGCGAATCGCTAAAAGACCTGAAACAAGCAGGTGCAACAGTATTATTGACACTGATGTTTGATGAAAAGATGACAGAAAATCACATAGAGTTAGTTCCTCAATTGTGCAAAAAACAAGAAATTACTGGGTTACAGTTACCTATAGTCGATGATGATGTGCCAAATAAAGCATTTGAAAATAAATGGAAGTAATATCAATCACTCATATTAGCTACCATTATCAATGGAGGCTGTGTAACAATTCACTGCAAAGGTGGTAAAGGGAGAAACGGATTAGTCGCGGCAATGATTTTAACTTGCTACGACTGGCCAATTTAAAAGGTTCGGCTTGAAACCTTAAAAGTCAAAGAACAATTAGCTTTCCAAAAAAAAGGGAGGTGGAGTTATTTCCAAAGGAGTATAATCAATAATCAATAGGTTAAACTACGCTCAAGTCGGCACACAGGACCTATCTCGGTTTGTGCCCTAAACCGCTTTAGAACGATTAAATTTTTAGTAAACAAAATCATGTAAATTGACTGTCTGCTTTCAGTAATTTTAATCAATATTTGTTTTTCTAATTCACGTTGAGAAATCATAACAACTTTATTAACTTTGAAAGGGCTAATTTATCGGAAGAATTGTCGCTTTAATTTAAAGCATCAATCACTGCAAGTCGCATTACTAACAATAGTAATTCGTTAATCCTAGCGTCGGCCTCAAAATCATAGCTGCTAGTCAAGAATCATTCTGTAATGCTAATTTTTTCCACAAAATCAGACTTAAATTATCACTAAAATCAATTCGAATTTAGATTAACTTTAGATACTAAAATGGACATTCAAAATCTTTGATTTTAGAGTTTTCTTTGTGATTTTCGACAATAAAGTTTACACCAATAACAGAAGTTATTTAACAAAACGGACATTGTGATATTTTAAGCTGATTTACACTTTTGGTTACCCCCCAAGATATTGTTGAAAACCATTTAGAAACTTTAAAGTTTTGTTTGATTATATCTTCAAGATATTGTGATATTGAGTGCTATGAGCAGTTAAACAATACAATAGTTAGCTAAACAATGAAGGAGACAATTAACCGATTTAGATTACTATTCTTACATTGAGCGCATAAGTCATTTAATGTTAATCTAAGTTTCAAGCTTATCAATAAGTAGTGTTTAATGTTTGCACGTTTTATTCGCCCCAATAATCTATCAAAAAAAATGATGCGGGTTATCTTTACTATTTATTTGAGCGTAACTTGTCTTATCACAAGTATGCAGTTCTTGGCCGAATATTTGAAAACGAAGGATTCAATATTAACTGAATTGAAACAGTTGGAAGAAACAGTCCACAAACCTATCTCAACAAGTTTGTGGCAATACAATCATAATCAATTAGATGCTCTCATCGCAGGACTTGTCAAAATGCCAATTATCGAGGGTGTTGATATTCTTGATAAGAATGCCAAAAGTATTATCTCTAAAAGAGCTTACGCTTTGACATCGCCCCCCTTATCCATTTTTGATACCACATCAGACTTAAATTGGACGCTTAATGAACAAAATATAATGCTTGGAACGGTTATCCTTTATTCATCGTCAGAAGTTATTTTAGATCGTGTTTTGTTCGGCTTTTCCTTAATTGCAATTACGGAAATCATCAAGTTATCTATTTTGTTTTGGCTGTTTATCTGGGCGTTCGATCGCTACTTAGCAAGTCCCTTGAAACAATTAATGTCGCAAGTGAATGAGGTTCAATTGAGCCAAAACATAAATAAACGTATTAACCTGTCGAACATTGAAAATAACGAACTCAGTCAACTTCAAGAACATATAAACAATATGCTCTCTGCCATAGAGAAAGATCGAAAACTATTATTAGAAGACGAACAAGCCAAGCGAAATTGGTTAGAAAAAGCTGTTACAAAGCGAACAGAAGCCCTACAAATATTGAATGAAAAACTCAAAGCTCTAGCCACCAGGGATTCTTTGACTGACACATTAAATAGGGGGAGTTTCTTTGAAGCTGCGCAACATTTGCTCGATCTTTCTCATCGCCAAAAGTCGCCTGCATCTTTTTTATTTATGGATTTAGATCACTTTAAAATAGTCAATGATACTTATGGGCATTACATTGGTGACAAAGTACTCATTCATTTCACTACTACACTTCAAAAGTTTTTAAGAAAGTCTGACCTTATTGGGAGAGTTGGCGGAGAAGAATTTGCCATATTTCTCTCTGATACCGGAATTGATGACGCCTTTCTCATTGCTGATAAAATAAGGAAGGAAATTGGCAGTTCTATTTTACACATAGAGGGTAAAAAAATTACTTATACTGTGAGTCTTGGCATTGTGTCAACAGAGCCAAAAGACCATTTAATTCAAGATTTATTTAAACGCGCTGATTTAAAACTTTATGGCGCAAAAGATAAAGGCCGCGACCGTGTTGAAAAATGAAAAAATTCACAAGCTATTGTTACTTGTAACCTTATTCATAGGAAACAGTATAGTTAATATAAGTCATGCTGCGACATTAAAAGTTTGCTATGACCAATGGCCTCCGATGACAATATTTCCATCAGAAGCATCTTCTGCGCGTGGCTTTGTTATAGATATATTGCACGAAATATACACATCAAAAGGTTATAAAATTGAATATTATGAAGTCCCTATTAGGCGACAATTAGCTTGGCCGGGTCGCGACAATTAGGTTGACCGGTTTTGGTACACTTTAGATATATCAAATTCAATAGAGAAAGATATGTCTGGAAAACCCATAACCAAGCAACAGGTT